>DATGQB010000230.1:0-5669 GCA_035304405.1 Edaphocola sp. | reverse complement strand
TCTTTATATAAAATTATTCTTGCTTCTAATCCACTTCAATAGCTCAAAAACCATAATTTATTATGCTTTTTTCACTATTTTGTGGATTATTTGCCATAATAATTTTCTTTTAAATTCCTAATGCGTAATCTGGGTTTAAGCTTTCGCAGCTGCTGCTCGCAAGCCGCTCACTGCGGGCAGCAGCTGCAATCTCTCACGAACGACTGAGGTGCCCAATACTAAATCATATTAATTTGGGAGAATAGGTATCTTAGGGGATGTTGAACTTCCTGGATTCCTTTGTTGGCAAGTAGCGTGTGCTTTGCGTCCGGACAAAGGCTTCTAGCCCATGAGTATTTAAATTCATAACTTTGCAGTCCATTTCTCTGCCAATCTTGATATGAAATTTACCTATACAACCATTGCTACTACTGCTACCGCCGAATTTCGGGACAGAGGTTCCAAATTTCTAGCTTATGCTTATCCTTTAAAGCATGTAGAAGAAGTTAAATCTTATATTCAAGCGCTAAAGGCAGAGCATCCCAAGGCGGTGCATCACTGCTACGCCTACCGCATGGGCATAGACGGCACGGTGTTTAGAGCAAATGATGATGGTGAGCCATCCGGCAGTGCGGGCAGACCCATTTTGGGCCAGATTGATAGTGCCGGGGTCACCAATGTGCTAGTTGTAGTGGTGCGTTACTTTGGTGGTACACTACTGGGTGTGCCTGGATTGATAAATGCTTACAAGACTGTGACTACGGAGGCCCTTGCGGGCGTGGAAAAAGTAGAACGCAATCTGATGTTTTCGCTCAAGCTCAGTTTCGACTACACCATAATGAATGAAGTAATGACCATTCTTAAGCAGTTTGATGCTCAGATTGACAAGCAGGAAATGCTACTGTTTTGTGATTTTGAAGTGAGCATACCGCTGGTGCATCAAGAGGCTGCAATGGGCAAGCTGGAGCAGATATACGGACTGAAAATTGAGCGAAGTATAGCCTAATTACCGGTAGCTTCTCTTTGTTGGGTAAGCCGGGGCAAGTGGTATCAGTAGCTGTTCTGTCTTGCTGATATTATTTACTATTGCTAAATCATTACTATAACTATGTTAAGACATGAGGGGAAAAAGAGGACCTTTGTACATAACATGCAATTGGCAGCTATGTTGTCATTTGTTGCGGGCATAGTAAATGTAAGCGGTGTTCTGGCTTTGGGTATTCTTACCACCAATCTTACCGGTCATTTTGCGTTTTTTTCTGAGTATTTTAGTCAGCGATATTATCATTTGGCTTGGGCCGCACTGGTGTTTATCCTTGTGTTTTTTTCGGGCGCTTGGCTATCCGCATTATTAATTGAGCTGTTTAAGAAAAAGAATGTTGTGGTCTCATATGTTTTGCCGCTCTTTATAGAAGTGGTATTACTTACTATAGTGTCCGTTGCGGTTCCGCCCTATGCGCATAAACAGTTGCTGGCCGTGATGTTATTGTTCGCAATGGGTATGCAAAATGCTTTAGTTACCAGAGTGTCTAATGCAGTAGTGCGCACCACACACCTTACGGGCTTGTTTACAGATTTAGGTATCATTTGTGCCCAATTGCTTTTTCGCCGCAGGTATTCCAATATTTTGAACAAATTAATGCATGAATTTACATTAAAACTGGCTATTATCATCTGCTTCTTCCTGGGTTGTACTTTGGCTGGAGTGCTATATAGTAAGTTTTTGCTCAAAACGCTATGGATTGCCATAGTCATGCTTATTATTGCCATGCTTTTTGATCATTTAAAGCTGACTTTTTATCAACTCAGGCGAAGGATGAAATAAATATTTGCTAGGAATTTATAGGCAAATGGTACAGCTATAATATTGCCAGGTATCGCCTTCTGTCCCTACAATAGCTTTCTGCGATGACGGGCGAAACGATGCGCCGTCAGGCATTAAGAAAATGTAATTACTCTTGTGTATGTACGGAGCCCTTTGCTTCTGCTTGCACCGTTTTTAAACCCAGATTACGCATTAGGAATTTAAAAGAAAATTATTATGGCAAATAATCCACAAAATAGTGAAAAAAGCATAATAAATTAAGGTTTTTGAGCTATTGAAGTGGATTAGAAGCAAGAATAATTTTATATAAAGAGTCTAATGCGTAATCTGGGTTAAACTTTTTTCGTAATATTTACAGGCCTGTTTGATGCCGCAAATGTCGCACTTAGGTTTGCGTGCTAAGCATACATATCTGCCATGCAGAATAAGCCAGTGATGCGCCTTGTGTACCAGCTCTCTGGGAATGTGTTTTATTAGCTGCTGCTCGGCTTGCAATGGGGTCTTGGCATTGGTAGTGAGTCCGATACGCGCCGATACTCTGAAAACATGGGTATCTACAGCCATATTGGGCTGCTGATCGATGACGGAAGTAATTACATTCGCCGTCTTTCTCCCTACGCCGGGGAGTTTCACTAGCTCTTGAACCGTAAGGGGCACCTCACCCGCATAATGCTCTTGAAGCATTTGCGCCATGCCTATCAGGTGTTTTGTTTTGTTGTTGGGGTAGCTAATGCTCCGTATTAAGGGGAAGAGCTCTTCAAAGCTGGCCTCTGCAAGGGCGGCGGGGTTGGGGTAACGCTCAAAAATAGCTGGCGTAGTCATGTTCACCCGTTTATCGGTGCACTGAGCAGAAAGTATCACTGCCACGAGTAGCTGATATTGATTGTCATATATGAGTTCATTCTCCGCATCAGGGGCATGTTCAGAGAAGTAGTCTAGTATATATTGATAGCGCTGCTTTTTTGTCATAGCTTTAAGACTGCTTGAGTGTTGAATGGCCTGCCATAGCACCTTGAGGCTTAATAATAGATGCAGCAAACCCTGATGGTAAACCAGAGATTGCTGCATAAGTATTTTGCGAGTCTGCAGGCTGATAGACTGTGCTACGATAGTTGGGGCCTTATTCGCCGGTTACAATAGTACCCACATTTTTGCCAGAAACCACTTGCGCAAGATTGCCTTTTTTGTTCATGTCAAAAACGATGATAGGCAGATTGTTTTCTTTGCAAAGTGTAAATGCAGTCAGGTCCATAACTGCTAGGCCTTTGGCTATAACTTCGTCGAAAGTGATTTTTTCGTAGCGTACTGCATCGGGATTTTTTTCAGGATCAGCATCGTAGATGCCATCTACACGGGTTCCCTTCAGAATCACATCAGCATTGATTTCGATAGCTCTAAGCGAACCTGCAGTATCAGTAGTGAAGTAAGGGTTGCCTGTACCGGCACCAAAGATGACCACTCTGCCTTTTTCCAGGTGACGAATAGCCCTGCGGCGGATGTAAGGTTCTGCAACCTGGTCCATTACCAAAGCAGACTGCAAACGGGTTTTTACTCCTATTTTTTCCAGAGATGCTTGCAGTGCCATACCATTGATAACTGTTGCGAGCATACCCATATAGTCGCCATGAGCGCGCTCGATGCCGGTTTCGGCCTCGTTCATACCACGGTAGATGTTTCCCCCCCCAATTACTACAGCTACTTCTACACCCAGCTCTACAATCTCTTTGATGTCATGGGCATAAGCGCTCAACATTTTGGAATCCAAACCGTAGTTTTTGTCGCCCATCAGCGACTCTCCTGAAAGTTTTACCAGTACTCTCTTAAATTTTGGCAACATTATTTCGATTATTTTGTTGTTATATTTCTTTATAGGAATTTATCACCCATATTGCGTTTTATTTCTGCCACATACTCTTTTATGGCTTGCTCTTCGCTTCGCTCACATATGAGCAGTACATCCGAGGTATCCACTACTATAAAGTTGTGCAGTCCTTGCAGTACCACAAGTTTATCCTTATTCGATTTCACCATGCAGTTTGATGCATCTACAATAAACACGTTTTCCTTATTAGTGGCATTGCCCAGATAATCCTTATCAGAATTTTCATATGCAGACTCCCAGGTACCTAAATCACTCCAGCCAAAATTTGAAGGAATTACATGTACATTGTTGGCCTTCTCCATCAGCCCGTAGTCGATAGAGAGATTGGTGCACTGCGTATATAAGCGCTCCATGGTAATATATTCGCGAGGGGTGTTGTATGCGTTACGGCCCTGCTCAAACACTTCTGCCATCTCCGGCTGATGTTCCTTAAAGGCTTTAGTAAACGTTTCAGCTTTCCACACAAATATGCCTGAGTTCCAAACAAAATCACCAGAGGAGAGGAATACTCTTGCCAGTTCCAAATCGGGTTTTTCCGTAAAAACAATAACTTTAGCAACACCATCTTCCAAGGCGTCTTTGGCATATTGTATATATCCATAACCGGTGTCGGGTCTCGTAGGCTGAATGCCGAAAGTCAGGATGGCATCGTTACGCCTTGCATAGTCCAGGCCTTGAAATGCTTTAATTTCAAAATTCCGTTGGTCGGTGATGAGATGGTCTGCCGGTGCCAGCATAATCGTTGCCTCAGGATTCATCGCCTGAAGTTTGTATGTAACGTACGCAGCAGCCGGAGCCGTATTTTTTCTGAAAGGTTCTTTAATGATATTAGATTCCGGAAGTTCGGGTAATTGTTCTCGTACCAAATGTTCGTAGCTATGATGGGTTACTACGAAAATATTCTCTTTAGGACAGATATCTCTAAATCGGACATAAGTGTCTTGTATGAGTGTGCGACCAGTGCCTAAAATGTCTAAAAACTGTTTAGGCATATGTTGCCTACTTTCGGGCCAAAAGCGACTTCCTATTCCGCCAGCCATTATGGCCACATAATTGTTTTGAATACTCATTACTGTCCAGAAAGTATTGGTTACATGCGGCGAAATTAAGTAAAATTCGCAGATTAATTTCTATTTATGGTTGGATTGCAAATAAATGCAGGTAAATTTGCGGGCAAATGTTTTACCTATGGTGCGTTTAACAGAATTGGCCAAAGGACAGGGTGGTATTATTGAAAAAATTGATGACAGCCTTGCAGCTGTGCAGCTTATGGAGATGGGCTTTATAGTGGGCAAACCGGTAGTGCTGGAGCATGTAGCGCCGCTAGGCGACCCTATTGCAGTGCGTATTGCCGGTTACGTGCTCAGTATCCGTAAAGAAGATGCCGCTACCATATGGGTGAGCCCGGGTAGGTAATCTTCCATCTTGTTTTCTCTTTTTCTCTGTTCATTTTTGAAAACATTATCTTTTTAAAACATTTTATCCTGTGAATATTGGACTTTTTTTCGGCAGTTTTAATCCTATACATCAGGGACATCTCATTATTGCAAATTATATTGTAGAGCATACCGAGCTCGATAAAATCTGGTTTGTGGTTTCGCCGCATAATCCACTGAAGCCGCAGAGCTCATTGTTGAACGAGTATGACCGGTTTCATTTGGTAGAGCTGGCCATTAAGGATAATAATAAGTTTCGCGCCAGTAACATTGAGTTTAATCTACCCAAGCCTTCTTATACCATCGATACCCTTACCTATCTGCACGAGAAGTTTCCTCTCGAAAAGTTTTCGGTAATTATGGGTAGCGATAGTTACCAAAATCTCCCTCGTTGGAAAAATTATGAGGTGCTGCTAAGAGATTATCCCATCATCGTGTATCAGCGTCCGGGCTTTGAGGTAGTGGAGCCGCTGTCTGAGCGCACACAGGTGCTGCACGCCCCGCTTATCGAAATTTCTGCCACCATGATTCGCAAAATGATTAGGGA
>DATGQB010000229.1:0-4331 GCA_035304405.1 Edaphocola sp. | reverse complement strand
AGGAGCGCATATCGCATTTCCGTCCTTTTAAAGACTTTATGCGCATCAGTGTGCTCAATACATTTCTGACATTTATTGCGCTATTGTATATTCATCCTCGCAATTTCTTACTGAAGCTGTTTAGCAAAGATGGCTGGAAAGAGCTGTTGAAAGTGGCCTTGCTCCGCCCGGAAGAGAGCAATACGCGCAAGGCTGCCAGCATAGGATTTGGGGTATTTATGGGTATAGTACCCATATGGGGCTTTCAGCTTCTGGTGGGCATTCCGGCAGCAATGGCCTTGAGGCTCAACAAGGCACTTTTTATCATCGCTGCCAATATTAGCGTTTTTCCCATCACTCCTATATGGTGGGGGCTGAGCCTATTGGTAGGCAAATGGCTGCTGGGATATGAAGATTGGGAACTTAAAATCAGTCAGATGCAACTAGCCGATTTCAAAGAGGCGGGCGCGGCTTTTTTTCTGGGCGGCACTGTACTGGCTTTAAGTTTGGGTCTAATCGTATATTTTATCTCCCTGCTCACACTTAAGATTTTTCGTAAACAGGCTACTATCCCCAATAGGGAGCACTAGGCTTTACAATTTCCAAGCACAACTTCAGCCTTAAACCCAGATTACGCATTAGGAATTTAAAAGAAAATTATTATGGCAAATAATCCACAAAATAGTGAAAAAAGCATAATAAATTATGGTTTTTGAGCTGTTGAAGTGGATTAGAAGCAAGAATAATTTTATATAAAGAGTCTAATGCGTAATCTGGGTTAAAATAGGGACCTCATAATCACATAAAAAGTGAAGCCGAAATTCTTGCGAATCCCGACTTCACTTAACCTTTCATCATTCTAAATTCTTAAGGCTACGGTATTATTACAGATGCAATTTATCTTTCTTGGCCAGCAATTCTTCTACCGTCTCTCTATACATTTCATCGGGCACACAACAATCCACAGGACATACCGCCGCGCATTGAGGCTCCTCATGGAATCCCTGACATTCGGTACATTTATCAGGTACTATATAATATACATCAATAGAAACCGGCTCGTGTGGCTCACTGGCATTGGTCACCGCTCCATTCATCAATGTAAAATCACCAGACACTCCGGTGCCGTCGCCAATCTTCCATTCAATACCACCTTCGTAAATAGCGTTATTGGGGCATTCAGGCTCACAAGCTCCACAGTTTATACACTCATCTGTTATTTTTATAGCCATTTTAAGTTTAAATTTATTTATTTTGGGTGCAAAATTACGACATTTTACGTTTAGCTGACAATAATTTAGACAAGCTTATGACTCCTTTAAGACATAGAATCGCTTTAATGGCAAAGTTAGGTGAATATATTAGCGGTGATAGTGAAAATTTATATAACACTATTGAGGCTGCCTATAATGCTAATGCCTGGTTTACGCCCGAATATACACGCCTGGCCATGAATACCTTAGCCAACACTATGCTCAAGGAGCATTTGATACTGGATTGGGTAGCCCGCTATCCGGCTATCGCTGCGGAAAGCATCCAGGCCAAAACGGTGGGCATTGTAATGGCGGGTAATATACCATTAGTGGGTTTTCACGATTTCTTGTGCGCATATATATCAGGGCATAACATCAAAATCAAACTTTCCTCAAAAGACACCGTATTATGGAAGCATTTGCTGGAGCAACTCGCTACATGGGATGCTGAATTTGGACAACAAGTAGAAATTGCAGAAATGCTCAAAAACTGCGATGCTTATATAGCCACTGGAAGCAATAATTCTGCGCGCTACTTTGAATACTATTTCAAAAAATACCCACATATCATACGTAAAAATCGCAGCTCAGTAGCTATTTTGGATGGTGAGGAGAGCGAGCAAGAACTTGCCGCGCTGGCTCAGGACATCAACCTTTACTTTGGCCTGGGATGCAGAAACGTGACCAAGTTATATGTGCCAAAAAATTATAATTTTGAGTCTCTACTGACAGCTTGTAATGCCTATATCAGTCATATTGACCATAATAAGTTTAAAAATAATTACGATTATCAACTGGCATTATTTTTGTTGAATAAACAATACTACATGACCAATGGTCACTTGCTCCTTGTAGAGTCGGAGCAAATCTTCTCGCCAATCAGTGTGGTGCACTACGAGTACTATGACGATAAAAAAGAAGTTCTTAAACGCTTGGCGCATGATGAGCAAATACAGTGTATTGCTGCCTCGACCAGGGAGGAAAGCCAGGGGACGACACCATTTGGCAACAACCAGCAACCCGGCCTATGCGATTATGCCGACGGGGTAGACACCATGGCATTCTTAGCACAGTTGTAAAGAATAAAATAATATTGTCTTAAATTAGTTTTAAAAACTTTTTGCCTAGCGAACACATTTTACACTATCATTTATATTTGTTTCAAATCACCAAGAGCAAAAAAATTAATAGCATAGTAAGATGAAAAAAATACTAGTTCCAATTGGCGTTTCAATGCTGACGACCCTGGGTTCTGTATGGGCCTACCAAAGCTATCAGAACCACAAAACGGGCTCTCTACAAACAAGCGGCCCCGTACAGAGAACTCCTGCAGGGCTGCATTATGCATCTAATAGCGGTGCTGCTATAGGACAACCGGTAGACTTTACCTACGCCGCAGAAAATACGGTAAAATCTGTAGTACACATTCGTACCAAAAAAGAAGGCAAAACCGTAGTAGCGCGCAATCCCTTTCATGAATTTTTTGGATTCCCCGGAGGGGGTATTCAGGAGTATAAAATGCCCGATGCTAAGGGTGGCGGCTCGGGTGTAATAATCTCTAGCGATGGTTATATTCTTACCAATAACCATGTGGTAGCCGGTGCTGATGAAGTACAGGTAACCTTTAACAATCGTCATACCCAAACTGCAAAGGTAATAGGCACAGACCCGGCTACAGACCTGGCAGTGCTCAAAATTGACGGCAAAGATTTACCTGCCATCACTTTTGGCAACTCAGACGAAGTAAAACTCGGACAATGGGTGCTGGCTGTGGGCTTCCCGCTCAATCTGGATGCCACTGTTACGGCAGGAATTGTGAGTGCTAAGGGCCGCTCTATAGGCATCAATGCACGCCAGTCGAGCAGAGCTATTGAATCTTTTATCCAAACTGATGCTGCAGTAAACCCCGGTAATAGTGGAGGGCCTCTGGTAAACACGCAAGGACAGTTGATTGGTATCAACTCTGCCATCGCCTCTCCTACTGGTGCCTATGCAGGATATTCTTATGCCGTGCCATCAAATTTGGCTAGAAAAGTAGCAGATGATATCATTAAGTTTGGCAAGGTGAAAAGAGGATATCTCGGTGCCTCACTGATAGACCTTGACAAAATAAGTCCGGAGCAGGCAAAAGAATTGGGCATTCCGGAAGAAAAACTAAAAAGTAATGGTGTGTATATAGCCGAAGTACTGAAAGGTAGCGGTGCTGAAAAAGCCGGACTGAAAAAAGGCGATATGGTAACAGCTATCAATGGCGTGCCTACCAACAGCACTTCAATACTCATGGAGCAAGTGGCCAGGTATCATCCCGGTGATAAAGTTCAAGTAGATTTTGTAAGAGGCAAAGAAAGCCATCGCATACATGTAGAGCTGAAAGACCAGCAGGCTACCGAAGAGCTGACCATTGCTGCGGGTGGAGGGTTTAAAGCCCTTGGCGCATCTTTACGCCCGCTGAACAAACAAGAAATCAATTCGCTAGGGGTATCTAAAGGCCTTATCGTTGCTGATGCCGGTAAAGGCGAACTGGCGAGAGCAGGCATTAAGAGTGGATTTGTGATTTTATCGGTAAATGACAAAGAGGTATCCTCTGCAGCAGAACTTAAAGAAGCGCTGGCCGATGGAGATGGCATGGTGCATCTGAGAGGTACCTATGAGGGCAATAGAAGAGGACAATACTATTATAGCTTCCCTTACAGTGGCGGAGACGCTTTTAATCTAAACTAAGTGCTCCGTAAAAGTATCGCAGATAAAAGGCTAAGCCCGGTCGGGCTTAGCCTTTTATCTCTTATCACGCCTCGGGTACATAAAGATTGTTTGCAATACCATTAAGCAATCCGAGAACTGAAGCATCAAGGGTGGAAACACCTGAGCAAATTGGATATGGCACAAAGCAATGAACAAATGCTTGAATAGTCCGTACCTACTGCTAATTGCTTGGAGGAGCATTGAGGCTGAAAATGCGTGAGGGACAAGAACGAAAAGGCCGCAGCAGCGCTATGCCACGGCTAGGATATTGAGAAAAGCCTGTAAAGTGTGCGGTAAAGGCGCATAGTGAGCCGCGAGACCCAGTGGTGCGCTGCGAGGACTTGCAGAGGCTGGCCC
>DATGQB010000228.1:0-7889 GCA_035304405.1 Edaphocola sp. | reverse complement strand
GGGCTGATATTAGATGTAAGTATATGAGCCATGAAGTCTAAAAATAAATCATCTTGATTTTCCGCAGAATTTGGCACATACAGCGTATCAATTATCTCAGCTCCCGTAGGCAACTCATCACCCAACCAAACAGTCGTATAGGCATATTTTGTCTGATAAAAATTGTCGGCAATCCCTGCTTCTTCAAATATTTCGGGATACATCGCTACAGAATCTAAAGGAAAATCGACAACGGTACGGTTGCTGTCGTCTGCCAACCACTGATTTAGTACGATATTATTATCAGTATTCTCTATATCGATTCTGCAATAAAGTTGATAATTGCTGCTGTTTAAGGTGCTGTTACCTATAGCTGCAATATCTTCATTTTCAAAACCCGCCAAAATAGACTTTACTTCTCTTATTGTAGCAATTGAATAAGGATTAGTATTTCTAATCGGTCTTGAAGCGTCCCAAATACCTATATATTTAGACATATCAGCTTCCCCGCTCATTGTTTGAAAGGAACTTGGAGCATTCATATAGTCTTTCTTACATGAATTAAATGCAAGTATCACTACTACCACTACCAATATGTTTACTAAATATTTATTCATTTGTTGCAATATTCAAATTTGACATTCATTGTCTGCCCAAAATACTATAACCGACAGATTATAAATGTTGTTGATAAATTTGGTCAACCGCTTTATCGCCGGTCAAATCATGTTTATCATCGTGTGTGCTTGCTACCACATCGGCGTTGCGAATCTTAGACAAGTAGCTCACATTTGGCAAAATGTGGAGTTGTTCCAGCATGTAGAACAAACGCTCCTTATTATTCACATAACGGTCTTGATATACAGCACTTTCTTTGTCGTTCAAGTTACCGAAAGTAATACATCCGTTGCTACAAGCAGCCTGACAAGCTGTAGTTACATGTCTGTCTTTTAACGGAGTACCTTCTTTCTTAGCTTTTAATTTACCTTCTTGTAATCTTTGAACACAGAAAGAACATTTTTCCATCACACCGCGAGAACGTACGGTAACGTCTGGATTCAATACCATTCTGGTCAAATCATCATTAATGTCATCACGACGACCATCAGAGTACAAGTTGTCTTCGAAGCAATCTGCACCGTTCCAGTCAAACCAATTAAAGCGACGTACTTTAAACGGACAGTTGTTCGCACAGTATTTAGTACCGATACAACGGTTATATGCCATTTGGTTCAAGCCCTCAGAACTATGGTTGGTAGCTGATACCGGACATACATTCTCACATGGAGCGTTGTCACAGTGCATACACAACATTGGCTGGAACACAGTTTGAATGGTATCTGGATTATCCGGATCACCGGCAAAATATCTGTCAATTTTCAGCCAGGACATTTCCTGCACTTTAATAACTCTGTCTTTACCTACAACAGAAACATTATTTTCTGCCTGACATGCAACTACACAAGCAGCACATCCGGTACAAGAGTTCAGGTCGATAGACATAGCCCAGTGCAAACCTGGTTTTTCATGCAGCGGATAGTGAGTACCGTTTTCTGCAAATGCCAGCTCAAAAGCTCTTGCATCAAAATCCTTACCTTCTCCGAACGGATCACCATGATGCTCTTTAGGGTCATGCTTTGGATCATGAATATAGTGAGCCAAAGTAGCCTTACGCTCGTTAATTAGTTCATAAGGATTTTTTGCAAACTCTTCCTTAGTAAACTCATAGAATATAGGACGATGCTCAGTACTGTTGTGCGTTTGGGTAACGCCTACAGGATATTTTTGAGCAGTACCTTCCACTGTTGCGATTCCGTAATAGTTAAAGGTATTCGCATAGGTTACTAATGGGAATGCATTTTTACCTAAATCGGCAGCAGCACGTCCTACGCCCTTATCACGACCATATCCCATCGGAATAGCAATCACATCGTGATGCATACCCGGAGTAACTATAACTGGCAGTTCTACTGACTTACCATTTACAGTCACTTTAAGTACTTTCTTATAAGGATCTACTTGATTGATAGAAGTTAACTCCGCGTCGAATTTTTCTTTCGCTGTCTTGGGCGACATCATCACGTAGTTGTCCCAAGCTACTCTTGTAATTGGGTCGGGCAACTCTTGCAACCATGGATTGTTAGACCAAGTACCACCGTGACCAATAGCCACTGTTGGGAAAACTACAAGCTCAAATTCACCTGATTTAATAGAGGTAGCCTTAGCTATCGCATCAGCAACATTTGCGTTAAATGATGCACCAGCTATACTTTGAGTAGCTGGCTCAATCACGCCATCTTGTAAAGCCTTATCAAATGTTGACTGACCTAATTTACCTACCCAGTAGCTATTAAATACATCATAATAGCTAGTAGACTCACCAGCCCATTTCAACAAGCTATCTTGAAATGCTCTGGTTTTGAAAATAGGAGCGATTGTCGGTTGAATAAAGCTGATATAACCAGGCTTCAATTCCGCATCTCCCCAGCTCTCCAACCAGTGGTGGTCAGAAACTACATATTGACATTGCTGAGCAGTTTCATCCAGACGATCTGCGAATGAAATTCTGGTTTTAACCTTTTTAAGAGCCTCAGCAAATTTATCGCCTTCAAAATATTCATAAACCGGATTCACACCGTGAATCAGGATAGCACCAACCTGACCGGCATTCATTGATTGAACCAATGCTACCATATCAGCGTCAATACCTTTTTTGTAACGGGCAGGAGTACTAAAGTCAATTGTATTACCATTAGCACCAATAGCAGCGTTAATAGCATTTACAATGATTTGTACATTCACATCATTACTACCACATACCACAAGACCATTACCTTTTTTAAGGTCTGCGGCAGCTTTCTTAATCAGCTCATTCAATGAGTCAGAACCAGTATTAGGTGCTGCGCCATTAACGATATTATTATAAAGAGCAGCAGCAACTTTACCATACTCAGAAGGCTTACAAGTAGCGCGCTCATCAGCATTGGCACCAGTCATGCTAAGCATACCTTCGATTTGGTAATGCTTATTCATGTTTTGCACGGTACTCAAATCCTTACTTACTATTCTTCTGGATTTGGTATAACCCTTTGTATATTCTACAGGTGATATCCAGGTACCTAAGAAGTCGGCACCTATACTTACCACTGTTTTTGCACGTTCAAAGAGATAGTTTGGAATCATTCTAGAGCCATAAGAAATTTCATTGGCTTGAAGGATACCAGAATAGGAGACTGGGTCAAAAGTTACATGCTTAGCGCCTGGATATTTGGCTAAGAATTTGTCGATAACCGACTGAGTAGTAGGACTGATAATGGTACCAGTCAAAATTACAGCAGAGTTACCTGTTGTGGCCAATGCGCTCATAATCGCATTATCCACTTCTTCAAAAGTATCCACAGGCTTACCGTCAACATGTGGCTGACGAAGTCTGGTTTTATCATATAAACCCAAAGTGGCTGCAACCATACGGGCAGAAGAGCCACCTTCAGTGATTGAAGACAGTTTGTTACCTTCAATCATGATAGGACGACCTTCAACGGTCTTTACCACAACAGGAATGGCTTCGCCATTATCTACAAAGGTAGAAGCGTAATAGTTGGGCACTCCCGGAATGATGTTCTCAGGTTTGATAGCATAAGGGATAGCCTTTCTTACAGGCATTTCACAACTTGCAGCAACAGTAGCTGCCAAGGTGCTAAAACCTAAAAACTTAAGGAAGTCACGTCTTGGTGTTGGAGCATTCAACAAATTGTCGCTTACTTCAAGTGGCAACTCTTCATTAAACTCGTTAGCAACACTTTTCTGATATTCAGGAGTATTAGCCAACTCTTCTAAACCTTTCCAATATTTCTTTTGACTCATAGTCTTGTTTATAATAAGATACTCGATGAACGATGTATGTTAAATAATGTTTGTTACGAAATTAATAGTGACATTTTTGACACTCAAGACCACCTACCTCAGCTGCAGTTACGCCATCACGTTTACCTTCTTTAATTTCTTGGTGGTATTTTTCAAAAATACTGTAGTAGTTGTTGTTTTGGAAATCAACTTTGGTTTCTCTGTGACAGTTGATACACCATCCCATAGACAGAGACTCAAATTGTTTCACCTCGTGCATTTCCTGAATAGGACCGTGACAAGTCTGACATTGTACATTACCAACATTTACGTGTTGAGAATGGTTAAAGTAAACGTAGTCGGCCAGGTTGTGCACTTTTACCCATTCGATTGGAGTAGCTTTGATATTACCTTCTTCGTCACGAATATATTGTTTGGTAGCCGGATCCCATCCTGCATATTTATACAGTTTTTGAATTTCAGCAGTACCATCTACTTTATTACCCTCATAGTCGTATAAATCTTCACCGGTGTATTCGTCAATCTGCATGTGACAGTTCATACACACGTTTGTAGAAGGAATCATAGCTTGACGGCTATCATTCACACCAGCGTGACAGTATTGACAGTTGATTTGGTTAATACCTGCGTGTACTTTGTGCGAATAGAAAATTGGTTGATGAGGCATGTAGTTTTGTTGACGACCCATCTCTACACCACCGTTTACTATCCAGTAACCCGCAAGAATGAATAAAATGATCGCAACAATTGCAATGTAAATTTTATTGTTTTTAAGCGGAACCAATTTTTGATTAGGAACACCCTCTGCATCGTTGGCAGCACGAGACAGATTTTTATTAATACGCGCCAATACAATCGCCAAAATAGCAAGAATTGCAGTGATAGCAACATACAGCCATGTGTTGTCTGCTTCTTTGCCCTGCACACCTGCAGCAGCACCACCCGCCGGACTTACAGGCTCCACACTATTTACATATTCAATAATAGCATCAATATCCGCATCGGTAAGATTTGGAAATGATGTCATCGGAACTTTGTTCCATTTGTTAAACAATTCTACAGCATATTTATCACCACTGGCAACAAGCGCTGAAGAGTTTCTAACCCACTTATACAACCATTCTTTGCTCGGCGCACGTTGATCCATCCCTTTCAATGCAGGACCAGTTACATCTTTTAATGGATTGTGACAGCTAGCACAGTTGGCTTGGAAAAGCGCTTTCCCATCCTGTGCATTAGCCTGGAACATACCTAGAAAGGTTGTGAATACAACCAGAAGGGCTACAATACTTACACGTTTAAACATAGAATTGACCTTTAAATATGCAGACACTATATCAGAAATTTAATTTTAACGTAAAATTTACACTATGACGCTTGCAAAAGTACAACAGGAAATCCAATTTTTGTACACAATTGTTAAAAATTTTTTTCTAGTACTGACGCGGTTTTCAGCGTATTAATTGTCATTTTGAATATATGTTTGTCAAAAGTTTGTCATTTAGTATCTGTTAACGTAAGGGGTTTTTTAACATAAGCTAAATAACACTTAATGTGCTTTATATCAACCAAAATCAATATAATTGTAAAAGCGGATTCTCCTTGCAAGGCCAGTTTCTCCACATATTGTGGAAAAAAATTCATTGTTGAATGGTAATTGAATCGCATTGTGGAGCTAAAAATATCATAATTCCCGTCTTTCTTTGCTATTTCATAAGAAAGTACAGGTGCGAAACGCAAAACTTCGCATCATTTATACTTCGTTTACTGCTCTTTGCAGTCAGTTTGGATAATTGTTAATACATTTGGAGACTATTTATAATCATGAAACAAATTTTACGCTCTATTTGTGTAGGCACGCTAGCGTGCTTTACAGCAGCCTGCGGTGGCAAAATTGCAGAAACTAGCGATGAAGCTATTGAAACTGTTTTTGACAATAAGGATTACCACACACTCAGTAAGGCTGAAGATGTCGCAGCAAAACACCTCAGTCTGGATATCAATGTAGATTTTGATACAAAAAAAATCAGCGGTAGCGCCACGTGGCAGCTGGAAAGAAAAAATAGCAAAGCAAAAGAGATAATCTTCGATACCTACGACTTAGAAATAGATAGTGTACTGCTCGATAATGGTGAAAAAGTAAACTTCACTCTGGGGGAAAAAGACAGTTTCCTGGGCGCACCACTACAGATACCTCTAAACGAGCAAACACAATCCTGTACTATTTATTATAAGACAGGTGCAAATGCCACAGCCTTGCAATGGTTGGAAGCTAGTCAGACCTTTGGTAAGAAGCATCCATTCTTATACACACAGTCGCAAAGTATTCATGCACGTAGCTGGATACCTACCCAGGACGGACCGGGTGTACGCTTTACGTATGATGCCAACGTTAAAGTACCGGCAGGCTTGATGGCCCTAATGAGCGCAGAAAACCCTCAAGAGCGCAGCGCAGATGGCCGCTATACATTCAAAATGGATATACCCATACCGGCCTATCTCATGGCATTAGCAGTGGGTGATATTGATTTTAAACCAATTGATAATAAAACTGGTGTATATGCAGAGCCGAGCATATTAAACAAGGCCAGAGCGGAGTTTGAAGATGTAGGCAAGATGATAGCAGTAGCAGAAAATTTATATGGTCCCTACCGATGGGGGCGCTATGATATGCTGGTACTACCATCCGGATTCCCGATTGGGGGAATGGAAAATCCTAAACTTACATTCTGTACGCCTACAATTCTCGCTGGCGACAAATCATTAGTTAATCTGATTGCTCATGAACTGGCACATAGCTGGAGCGGTAATTTGGTAACTAATGAAAACTGGAACGACTTCTGGCTTAATGAAGGCTTTACGGTGTATTTTGAAAGAAGAATTATGGAAGCCATGCACGGAGCTGACTATGCAGATATGCTTTGGGAAATTGGCTACCAGGACCTTGAGGAAACCATAGCCGACTTAGGAGCTGACAGTGAAGATACCCATCTAAGACTAAACCTAAAAGGCAGAAACCCCGATGAAGGCCTCACTGAAATACCTTATGAAAAAGGTGGTCACTTGCTTCGACTCATTGAGCAAACTGTAGGCAGAGCTAATATGGATACCTTCTTGAAAAGTTATTTTGACGAGTACGCCTTTAAAACTATCAATACTAGAACATTTATAGAGTACATCAATGTGCATCTATTAGATGCTAATCCGGAATGGAAAGCGGCTATAAATATTAATGAATGGCTGTATGCACCGGGTATTCCTGAAAGCTGCCCCAGAGGTAATAATAAGCTTCTGATTCAGGTAGATGAGCTAACAAAGGAGTTTGTGGCATCTGGTAAAATTTCCCATGCTGAGGCTACAAACTGGAGCACACTGGAATGGATGCACTTTTTAAGAGGCCTCCAAAAATACCCCATCACCAATAAAGAAATGGCGCATCTAGACAATATCTATCATATCACACAAAGAAAAAATAGCGAAGTAGCTGTATTGTGGTACCAGTTGGCATTGAAAACAGCATATGAACCTGCTTACAAGCCAATGGAAGATTTCTTATTGGTAACAGGAAGAGAAAAGTTTTTACAACCATTATATAAAGCAATGGTAGCATTACCTGAAGGTAAAACATGGGCTAAGAAAATCTATGCCAGTGCCAGGCCAAATTATCATCCGCTAACACGAAGATGGATTGATAACATTGTACTCAACTAATGGCGAACAGTCCGACGAAAACTATAAATATTTAAAATAAAGGAGCCTTCAATGAAAAAGGCTCCTTTATTTTATAACCAAACTGGCTACAAGTGTGCATAATAGGCAATTAAACCCAGATTACGCATTAGACTCTTTATATAAAATTATTCTTGCTTCTAATCCACTTCAATAGCTCAAAAACCATAATTTAATATGCTTTTTTCACTATTTTGTGGATTATTTGCCATAATAATTTTCTTTTAAATTCCTAATGCGTAATCTGGGTTAAATTTCATAATAAAATAATACACTAAATATATATTACTTTGTCTATCTAAATATTGTGACAAATT
>DATGQB010000227.1:0-3326 GCA_035304405.1 Edaphocola sp. | reverse complement strand
ATTTAAAAGAAAATTATTATGGCAAATAATCCACAAAATAGTGAAAAAAGCATAATAAATTATGGTTTTTGAGCTATTGAAGTGGATTAGAAGCAAGAATAATTTTATATAAAGAGTCTAATGCGTAATCTGGGATAATATCGGGGAGCAGTCTGTATTCGCGGAAAATACCATTAGCCGCGTGAGGGACAGCAACGAAAAGCCCACAGCAGCGCATACTTGGTGGTAATGAAGCTACAAGAGTTTGATGCCTGCAAAGCCAATAAAGAGGGGAGCAGAAGCATCCTAAACCTGCGCTGCGAGGACTTGCAGTTATGGCCCGACCCGCCGCCTGAGCGGAAGGACTTACACAAAGCCCCTGCATAACTGTGATGGCGGTAAATAGCAGCGACGGCGGGGCACGCCCAAATAAATAAAGGCTAAATGGCTTACAGCGCTAAGAGTGCTTCGACTGCCAAGCGGTATCCCCCCAAGCCATGACCTACAAATTGCTTGCGGGCATAAGCTGCAGTGAAAGTGTGGTGGCGGAATGGCTCTCGCTCGTATATATCAGATATGTGAACCTCTATAATGGGGATAGCAAGCATGGCCAGAGCATCGGCAATGGCTATACTGGTGTGACCATAAGCAGCAGGATTGATGATGAGCCCGTCGCAGTCTTGCATTAACTCTTGAATCTTATCGATAATGGCGCCTTCATGATTGCTTTGGAAGTAACTGAGCTGCAGTTGCGGAAAGTCTGTGCGCAGTTCGTTGAGAAAATCTTCAAAACTGCGGCTGCCGTATATTTCAGGCTGTCTCTTGCCCAACATATTTAGGTTGGGGCCATTGATAATTTGAATCCTTTTCATGAAGTAAGCGCAAGGTCTTAAAAATGGATTACTAAAATCCCCCTTATTTTACCCCTGCAACAAGTGAGGGATAAAAGGAGCTTTACGTAATTTTACTGCGATAACTTGAGCAAGTTAAACATCATTCATCATTTTATAAACCAAATTTCTAAAAAATGCGAGTAAACCTTTTGCTTTTAGGTGCTGGTGTGGCTCTGGCATTACACACCACTTCGTGTGGCAATAACCAGTCTTCTGGTAAGAACACAAGCATGACTGCGAAAGCAGACTTTAAATTTATCGACCCTGCCAATATGGACACTACGGTGTCTCCGGGCGAAGATTTCTTTACTTATGCCAATGGTACCTGGCTGAAAACCGTGGCTATCCCGGATGATAAACCACGCTGGGGCAGCTTTGACGAATTGGCGCACAGAACCAACCATGCTGTAAAAGAGCTGATGGAGAATGCTGCGGCCAAAAATAATGCTCCCACGGGTTCTAAAGAATATAATGTAGGTGCTTTCTTCAAAAGTGGTATGGACTCAGCAGCTATCAATGCCAAAGGTGTAGAAGCTATTCGTCCTGAGCTGGATTTGATTAACAGCATTAAAGATACGGAGTCGCTGATAGATGTTATTGTAGCGCTGTCTAAAAAGGGAGTGGCAACAGTATTTGGTTTTTATATTGGACCAGATGACAGAAATGTAAGCAAAAACATAGTACAATTTGGACAGGCCGGACTGGGATTGCCTACTAAGGACTATTATGTGGACAAGCAGTTTGCATCTGAGCGCAACGACTATAAAAAGCTCATCGAAGATTTTCTGGTAATGGCGGGTCAGGACGCAGCAGCAGCCAAGGCCAATGCAGCAAAAGTGTTCCAAATAGAAAACGATTTGGCCATGGCATCGATGTACCCCGCAGAAATGCGCGACCCTCAAAAGCTGTACAATAAATTTTCTACTGCCGAGTTTTCAAAACAAACACCAAATATCAACTGGGTAAACCTGTTTGAAAAATTTGGCTTCAAAGGCGAAGATTCTATGCTGGTGGGTATGCCTAAATATTATCAGGCACTTTCTGCCAAACTGAAAAATACTTCTGTTGAAGATTGGAAAAACTATTTGCGTTTCCATTTGTTGAGCACCATGTCGCCATACATAGGCGATAAAGCTGAGCAGCTCAATTTTGCCTTTTATGGCGAAAAGCTGAGAGGTCAGAAAGCCATGAAGCCTAGATGGGAGCGTGTAATGAACGTAATCAATGGGGCTATAGGTGACCAATTGGGTCAACTGTACGTAGATGCTCACTTCCAACCCGAAGCAAAAGAAAAGATGAAAACATTGGTGTCGAACCTTCAAGCGGCATTTGAAGAGCGCATCAAAGGTCTGGACTGGATGAGTGATGTGACCAAAGAGAAAGCCCTGATAAAACTGAACAAGTTTGTCAAAAAAATTGGTTATCCAGACAAATGGAAAGATTACAGCGGTCTGGAAATTGTAGCCGATAACTATGCTCAGAATGTGCTGAGAGCAAACGAGTATGAGTATAATCGTGAGGTTGCTAAGCTGGGCAAATCAGTAGACCGTTCTGAATGGTTTATGACCCCAAATACTGTGAATGCATACTATTTTCCATCCTTTAATGAGATTGTATTCCCGGCTGCCATTCTACAGTTCCCATTCTTTGATTTTAATGCCGACGATGCGGTGAACTATGGCGGTATCGGTGCGGTAATCGGCCATGAAATGACCCATGGTTTTGACGACCAGGGTGCCCAATACGCTGCCGATGGTAACCTGAGAAACTGGTGGACACCTGAGGATGAAGCTAAATTTAAAGAGAAAACCGCAGTATTGGTAAAACAATATAACGAATATACCGTTCTGGATTCAGTGCGTGTAAATGGCGAGTTGACCCTGGGTGAGAATATAGCAGATTTGGGTGGATTGGCTATTGCTTATCAGGCATTCAAGAAAACTAAGCAAGGTCAGAGCAATGAGATGATAGATGGCTTTACACCAGACCAAAGGTTCTTCCTGAGCTGGGCGCAAATATGGAGAGGAGTGGCTCGTCCGCAATACTCTATGCAGCTCATTAAAATGGACCCGCACTCTCCCGGTATCTGGCGTGCCAATGGTCCGTTGAGTAATTTCGAACCATTCTACAAAGCATTTAATGTAAAAGAAGGCCAGAAAATGTATCGTCCGGAAAACGAGCGTGCTAAGATTTGGTAGTAGGCTTTTTTGTAATGACGAAGCAGTACAAAGGGGCCGTCTCAAAAGTCTGAGGCGGCTTTTCCATTTTTTTACTGTGTATAGTTTAGTTTTTGGAGTTTTGCCAAGATATATGTCTATATTTTTCTATATAAATCAACAAACAGCTTTTTATGCTGCTGTTTTGTGTGGTTTTTCTGATTTTTGGTTCTTTGTGAACTTTTGGAGGTTGTGAGAGAGGGCGATTAGACCTATTTCTATGCTCACTTTTTCTTTA
>DATGQB010000226.1:0-6916 GCA_035304405.1 Edaphocola sp. | reverse complement strand
GGGTTTGCGCATGGGGTGCTCACTCTCTAGAGCGGGGGCAAAGTAATATTTGTCGATGCGGCCGCCCAAAGCTTGCAGGTCAGCGCTGATTTGTGCATGCACTGCGTGCAGGTCTTCCTCGGTCATGAGTCCCTTGCCTATACCCCTCTGGTTGGTAACCACCAATATCTTTTCAAAGTGAGCTGCTGCCCGCGCGATAGCATTCAGGGCTCCGGGATAGTATTGCAGCTCTCCGGGATGCAGGATATAACTCCCTTCTTTTTCGATATTAATAACTCCGTCTCTGTCTAAAAATAGTGCTTTCAATCAATGTCCTTGCTTTAGAATGAGTAATCGCTAGTGCTTAATGCAAGAGCTTGTGCGCCAGTTGGTAATCTTCCTCTACCCCAATATCTATAAAGAAATTGTCTGAAACGACTGCTCTAAGTGTGCCCTTTGCTGCTTCGGGCTCAAAGAAATCCTTTTCGAGCGAGAATTGGTCGGGAAAGTCTTTAAAAACATCAAAAACATTTTGGAGGAGGTAAACCCCGCCGTTGATATTGCCTTCTTCACAGAATTTTTTCTCTTCAAAACTGAGAATGGTGCCATGCTGGTCGGTGTGCACCGAGCCATACCTGTCGAAGGCGGACATGGGTTTGAGTGCCACCACAGCCTTGGAGGTGGCGGTGCGCGCATCTTTGAGTGCTGTGAGCGGTACTTCGAAAATAGTATCACCATTCAGAATAAAACAATCCTCTTCGGTGCATTTCTGTAAAGCCTTCTTTACTGCTCCACCTGTGCCTAAGGGTTCCTGCTCTATGACCCAACTTACCTTAAAGGTAAATGCTCTGTCTTTAAGCCAATCCAGTACTTTATCGGCCTTATAGCCGAGCGAGAGAATGACATGGTCGCAGTACTGCTGTTCGAGGTAGTCCATTAGATAGGCTAGGAAAGGCTTGCCATTAACCGGTGCCAGACACTTGGGCAAGTCGGGAATGACATGTTGTAATCTGGTGCCCAGACCGCCCGCGAGGATGATACATTCCATAATATGATGTTTAGCTGCCAAACAAATTTTGCTCTACAAGTTCGCAGGCAATATGACCAATGAGGATATGAGCTTCTTGAATTCGGGGTGTATCGCTAGAAGGCACATTAATGAGCATATCTGCCATTTGAGCCAGATTGCCACCGCTATGGCCGGTAAAGGCTACACTGAATACTCCCATTTCCTTTGCTTTGGCCACGGCATTGAGCACATTGGTTGAGTTGCCGGAGGTGCTCAGGGCTACCAGCATATCACCTTTTTGGGCCCAGCCTTCCAGTAAACGGCTATATACATGCTCAAAGCCATAATCATTGGCTACAGCACTCAGGTATGAGGTGTTGCAGTGCAGGGCCTCACTGGGCAAAGGCTTGCGGTCTTTATAAAACCTGCCGCTAAACTCTGCCGCTAGGTGCTGAGCATCTGCCGCACTGCCACCATTGCCACAAAATAAGACTTTGCCTCCACGGGAGAAAGTGTCGCAAATAGTATTGACAAGAGTGTTGATACGCTCGAGAAGGGTTGTATCGTTTAAAATCTGTTGTTTTACTTCGATTGATTTTTGAATTCTATCCTGAATAATCTGAGACATTCCGTTGTTTAAATTTTGGCCCACACCAGCGCTGCATTGCAGCCACCGAAACCGGCTGCGGTTTTCACAAAGTTAGCTAATTCTGCCTGTTTTTTTTCTTTTATAACATTAATAGGCACGGCAAAACTGCTTGATTCAAAGTTGCGTGTAGGTATTAGCTCGTTCGCCTGCATAGCCCGGATACTAATAATAGTTTCTATCAGGCCGGATGCACCTAAGGTATGGCCAAGGTAGCTTTTGAGGCTATTTACTGGAGCCGAAATACCCGCAAAATGCAAAGCTTTGGCTTCCATTTCATCATTATAATTGGTGGCTGTACCATGTGCAGTTACGAAGCTAACCTGCTCAGGTGCCAAGCGTGCCTCTTGCAGACTCTGCACTATGGCCATGCCTAGCTCTGCCCCTGTTTTTGAAGGCCCTGAAAGGTGATTGGCATCATTGGTAATGGCGCCGCCTATAAGTTTAGAGTGGCCGGAGGCTATTCGTTCATCGGTGCTGAGTATCAGACATGCCGCCGCTTCACCCAGATTCAGGCCACTGCGATGGGCATCAAATGGTCGGCAAGCTTCGGCCGACAGCGCTTGAAAGGAGTGGAAGCCTGCTAGTACAAAGGGGCTGAGTTCATCGCAACCAATAATGACAGCGTGCTTATACAAGCCTGCCCGCAACCAGCGTTTGGCAATTATCTGAGCGGCTGCTCCGGAAATGCAGGCGACCGACACGGTCAGTATTTTGTTTTTGCCCTTGAAGTAGGCTCCAATTTTATTGGCGCTGTAATGTAGTGGTACGGATTCCTCTTGATTCGCTACCGATAAATTGCGGATATTTCCTTTGGTACTCGACAGAATGATGAGACAATTTTCTGCTTCAGGATTGATTTTGGCGGCTGTGAAAGCCTGCTCTGCCACCCATAAGCACATACGTTCAAATCTGCTGTATGCTGCAGGGTAGGCCTGCTGTAATCGGGCATCCTGCTCCTCGCTAAGCGTAGCAACAGGGTAGCGCCAGCCGGTCTCGAAGCTACGTATCTTAATACCTGACTCGCCAGCGGCAATTCGTTTGTAAACTTCAGCGCTATTGTTGCCCAAGCCGCAAATGATGGCATCGGCTACATGGTATATTGGCTTCGTGCTCATTATTCCTGTAAAAATATTTTAAATTCTGCCTGCGCGATAATTGCATCCTTTAAGCTCACCGTTGCGCTTACAATACTGGCATTCATTACCTGCTGCGTGGTAGTGGTGGTGCATACAATGGTGTCTCCCACTTTCGGCAATTGCATAATTCTGCATTGCTTCACCTGACCAATAAAGCCCACCGGTGGCGCTGTGTTTTGGGTAGCTGCTTTGTACCCTGTGCCTGCGGCGGCGGTCTGCGCCATACTCTCAATCAGGCCGGCTTCGGAAAAATATCCGTCGGTAGTAAGCAATATATTGTCGGCTTGTATGGTAAGCGAGCAAGATGTTTGCTGCTCATCGGTATGCAGCAGCGTATCCACCATCAGGAATGGAGCTGCTTGAGGTACATATTTCAAGGCAAAATGTTTTGTTCTAAGTTGGTAAAGTTATTAATTATTGCGAAACATTTTTGCAGAGCATGCTGGGAAGGATTTTGTGCACGCGCAAACAATTGTGCCTCTATCTTTTATAAAAAATGTAATCTGTAGATATGGGTGGAATACCCGCTCTTTTAAGCAAAGATATGATTTGTCCGCGATGGTAAGTACTATGGTTAACTACATGAAAGAGGATGTCGCTTACATTATTTGTAAAAGCCATACCTGCACTGTTGCTGTAGCTGATTTCCTTGTCAAGGGCTATGTTTTCTAAAATGTGCATAGTCGTTTGGAGATTTTTCGTTGCTATCTCCTCTAAGTTTTCAGTGGGATGTCGCTCCCATACGCCGTAAGCTGCTGGAGCACCCAGTATTCTGGCGTTCCAAATATGCTGCGCATTCAAGGTATGGTGCAGGAGTTTTAAGGCATCATCAGGCACTAATGCGCCATTTTGTAATACAATGTCAATAATCTGCATATTGCAGTGATGGGTATAATCATACAAATCCTTAAACATAATCTTGATTTTTGCTCCGTAAAGTTATCACGATTATACCTGAATTGGCTCTGGGTTTTATGTGAGGGAGCCGATATTTTCCGAGGATACTGGCTACTAGACAAAGCCATACTTGCGCAGCACATTACTGAGCAATTCTTCATTTTTCAAGATTTGCTTCCTGGCGACGGAAAAAAGCCATCGTTCCTGAAGCGCTTCGCTGCTATTATGCTCATCCGGAAGCATAAAGATACGTTGCAGCCAATGGGTCTTGGGTACATTAAAGGCCTCGGAGAGGTAGGCCATCATGATAAATTTGTCCTTTCCCCCCTGACTCAGAAAATCGTCTAGCTCTTTGGGATTACTCATGGAGTGCAGACAGAATACTACGCCGGTTTGCACATTGAAGAATTGCGAAACAGGTTTGTGGCTTTGCCATTCACTTTGTGCAATGTTACGGGCAATATTATCTTCCAGTTGGAGGGGAGCGGAAGGACTGTTTTCCGGCATAAATACCAAATCAGCCTCAGGATTATTATTGCGCAGACTTAAGAATAATGACCAAACAGTGTTTTTATAAGTATTGAGCAAGTGATTGCCCAGCGCCTCATCTGTAGTGCGGAGCCCAAAATGACAGTGAAAGCTGGCGTACATTTCTATTCTGGATGCATATGGATTGCGCTTTTCTTCCTGACGTACAATCAA
Organism: Edaphocola sp.; assembly: GCA_035304405.1. Classification (GTDB taxonomy): domain Bacteria; phylum Bacteroidota; class Bacteroidia; order Chitinophagales; family Chitinophagaceae; genus Edaphocola. Next base: position 2,544 of record DATGQB010000226.1, on the reverse strand, counting down.
TTCACGGCTCTTACCATAAATCTTCCAAACTATTCTGCGGATATCATCGCCATACTCAAAGGGTTTGTAATGCAGCAATTCGCCGGGGTTTTGGCGCATTTGCCGAATGCGCAATTTATTATCCGCGCTGGCCAGTGGCGCCAAGCTGTGCTCTTCTTGTAGGGATGCCTGAGGCGGATTATAAATACTCGCATGGTAAGGCAGCTTTTTGTGCAGCCTAAACAGACCCAACATGTCTTCGAATAACAGCAGAGTGCCTTCAATTTCGTATACCTTGATGTGAGGAAAATGAATGACTTGTTCCCCGTAGATGCCGGAACTTTTGAAGCTGAACTGTTTTCTGATATTGGACGATAAAAAGAATGGTACGCTTAGTTCTTTGTTATTGATAATCAATCTACCACTGATAAATCCGAGTAGCGGGCGGTAGGTGTTGCTGAGTGTAGGTCTAATATAAATGCCGGGTTGCTCTTGTTGATTATCTTTGGCGTTTAGTTCGAAATGTGCTTTGCCCTTTTTTAGTCTGGAGAAAAAAATACGATAGCTGATACAGAGACTTAGGAATGCTAGCAGTATGACAAATATCAAAATCCATGCACCCATTTTGAGCAGCATAGCAATGATGGGTTGTAGCATATCCTGCTCTGCCGACTCAGGGTTGAGTAGCCAGAATGCCAGCAATACTATGAGCAATAGCAAAAAGAAATTCGGACGTAATGGAAACGTCGTCAATTTAAACTTTATGCCGGACCAAAATTTACTCATACCTAGGGCGCTATAGATGCTTTAGTATTCTTGGTGTAAAGATAGCAAGCTACATTGTTTAAGCCAGAGCATGGTGAGCGTCTTGGTGCCGTTTTTGCGTTATTTCCCTGTTAATCTTTAAAATCGCGCACAAGTTCCCAGCAAATGATTCCTACTGAAACAGAAATATTTAAAGAATGCTTAGCGCCAAACTGTGGAATTTCGAGTACTGCATCGCAATAGCTGAGCGCCTCTTCGCTCACCCCCTCTACCTCATTGCCAAAAATAATAACGGTTTTCTGCTCCGGGTTGTGAGCTGCTTTTTCTAATGAAGTACTGCCATGTACCTGCTCGGCAGCAATTATCGTGTAGCCTTCCGCTTTTAGCGAGGCGAGGATGGTGCCGATGTTCTTAGCATAGCGCCATTGCACCGTCTCCGTAGCGCCTAACGCTGTTTTATGAATTTCACGGTGGGGTGGCACCGGTGTAAAGCCGCATAAAATAATTTCTTGCAGTCCGAAACTATCAGCCGTCCGGAAAATAGAGCCTACATTGTGCATGCTACGCACATTATCTAATACGATAATGATAGGAAAACTATATTGCTTCTGCGCCTCGGCGGCACTCAGACGCTGTAGTTCGGTCATTGTTTTCTTAGAAAACTGTTGTTGGGACATGCTGGCTTATTTTTCGAAGGGCAAAGCTAACTATTTGTCTGATAAATATTGCTGCCTGATGATTTTGGCCCTTGCGGGAAATTACATATCGAAATAGGCGAGTATATGCTCTTTGATGAGTCTTTCTTGACCTTCCAGAGTAGTTTCAGGAATAGGTTTCAATTCTCTGAAGTGCGGCCAGCCTTCATCATCCAATCCGGCAAACTGATAATAGCCGCTCTGGCTCAAAATTGTACAAACCCCAATATGCATGAGGTCTTGTTTTTCCTCCTTTGAAAATTTGTATTTCGGTGTGCGGCCTTGAAACTCGTTGATGCCAATAAGGTAGAGCAAGGCTTCGATATTGGGCAGCTTGCCAAAACGCTCGTCTAGCATTTTTTCCAGAGCCTGCCATCTTTTTTCAAAATCAAGAGTATTATTTTCAGTCACGTTTTGTCGGGTTTAAATAAAATAAGCGCAAGGTTTTGTGCCTCGCGCTTTAATTTTCGTGGAATCGGCGGGATTCGAACCCGCGTCCAAACACAGATCAAAAAAGATTTCTACATGCTTATTTTGTTATTACTTGTCGGCCATTGACAGGAAACAAACAAACCAATCAAAGGCTTAGCTGGATAGTCTTTTGCAGTGGGCACAGCCTGACACTACAGCATTCTGCATTGTTTTGATGAGTCGGCGGCGGAGCTTGGTAGCAGAAACACCTGCTCTACGCGGCCCTAATGACTAACTAATCACTGATTAGGCAGCCATGGCATACTGAGTGTTGCCATTTAAAATGCGAATATTCAGATTTACGTGCTAATTATACAACGCACGGCATGCTTACGCTTTCCCTCTCTTGTGCTGTCAAAACCAGTCGACCCCAGTTATTGTCACAAGATTGCCAAAGCAATCTCAAAGAACTTATTGCAAAGATACGAAGTATTTGCATATTGCTCGTATAGTATCTGTTAAATCTTAAAGCCAGGTGAGCTGCTGCCTCCTACTTTATCCCAGATTACGCATTAGGAATTTAAAAGAAAATTATTATGGCAAATAATCCACAAAATAGTGAAAAAAGCATAATAAATTATGGTTTTTGAGCTATTGAAGTGGATTAGAAGCAAGAATAATTTTATATAAAGAG
>DATGQB010000225.1:0-4094 GCA_035304405.1 Edaphocola sp. | reverse complement strand
TTTAAAAGAAAATTATTATGGCAAATAATCCACAAAATAGTGAAAAAAGCATAATAAATTATGGTTTTTGAGCTATTGAAGTGGATTAGAAGCAAGAATAATTTTATATAAAGAGTCTAATGCGTAATCTGGGTTTAATTTGCCTTAGCAGTTATGTATCAGTGCACTTCATCTGACCATTTACTACACCCAATCATTTCCATACTTATAATCGCAACCCTCATATGTCTTGTGAATAATTCTTAACAAGGCAGTACCCCTATTTTTCGTTATTTTGTATTTCCATATCGTTCCCTGTTTTTTTAATCTTGACAATGCTATGCAATTCTCACACTTACATAATCACACTCAATTTTCTCTGCTTGACGGTGCTTCTAACATAGGCAAACTTTTCAAAAAGGCACAGAAAGATAATATGCCGGCCGTGGCAATTACCGACCATGGTAATATGTTTGGGGTGTTCCAGTTTGTTTCCGAAGCCTGGAAGAATACCAAAGTGGTAGGCACCGATGAAAATGGCAAGGAAATTAAAGAGCCGGTAGTAAAACCGATTGTAGGCTGTGAATTCTATCTGGTGGCAGACAGGCACAAAACTTCTTTTAAAAGAGATGAAGGAAAAGACAAGCGCTACCACCAGCTTTTGCTGGCCAAGGATGAAGTGGGATATAGAAACCTTACTAAGCTTTGCTCGTTAGGCTATATCGAAGGCCTGTATGGTAAGTATCCACGTATTGACAAGGAACTGATTTTGCAGTATCACGAAGGACTTATCGCCACTACCTGTTGCATAGGGGCCGAAGTGCCGCAGGCCATACTCTATAAAGGGGAAGAAGAGGCAGAAGCTCTATTTAAATGGTGGCTCGACCTTTTTGGAGAGGATTATTATGTAGAACTGCAGAGGCATGATATGCCGGAGCAAGACAAGGTAAATGCAGTATTGCTCCAATTTGCTAAAAAATATAATGTACCTATCATTGCCTCTAACGACTCCCATTATGTAGAGCAGGAAGACTACAATGCACATGATATTTTATTGTGCATCAACACTGGCGAAAAGCAATCTACGCCTACCAACAAAGAGTTTAACGATGACGGAGAGTCTCGTAAGGGCACCCGTTTTGCCTTCTGGAATGATCAATTCTATTTCAAGAATACTTCTGAAATGGAAACCCTGTTTGCAGACCTGCCAGAGGCACTGGACAACACGCAAATGATTGTAGATAAGGTGAAACCCCTACAACTCAAGCGCGATATTCTGCTGCCACACTTTAAAGTACCCGATGAGTTTAACGACGACCAGGATGCTTATCTCATGCACCTTACCTGGAAAGGAGCCCATGAACGCTATAAGGAAATTACGCCGGAAATTGAAGAGCGGCTCAACTTTGAGCTATTCACTATACGCACAATGGGATTTGCGGGCTACTTTCTCATCGTATCAGATTTCATTAAGGCGGGCAGAGACCTGGGTGTATTTATTGGCCCGGGTCGTGGTTCTGCAGCAGGCTCTGCTGTAGCCTATTGTATCGGAATCACCAATATTGACCCTATCAAGTACAATCTCCTCTTTGAGCGTTTCCTCAACCCTGACCGTAAGTCGATGCCGGATATAGATACGGATTTTGACGATGAGGGCAGACAAAGGGTTATCGATTATGTAGTAAATAAATACGGAAAAAATCAGGTGGCTCATATCGTTACCTACGGTACCATGGCGGCAAAAATGAGTATCAAAGATGTGGCAAGGGTATTAGACCTTCCGCTGCAAGATTCTAATGCACTGGCCAAGCTGGTGCCGGACAAGCCGGGCACCAAACTATCCAGAGTGCTGCATGCGCCAATAACTACAAAGGAAGCGAAGGATGGCGAAAAATCACTAGAAGAAAAAGAAGGCTACGGCCCGGAAGATATAGAAAACATCCTCAAGATAAGAGAACTATACAATGGCAACGACCTAGCCGCACAAGTACTGCATGAGGCAGAAAAGCTGGAAGGCTCTGTGCGCAACACCGGTATTCATGCGGCGGGCATTATCATCGCGCCTAAAGACTTGACTGACCTTATTCCTGTATCTACTTCAAAGGATGTAAACTTGCTGATAACTCAGTACGAGGGTAAGGTGATTGAAGATGCAGGTGTAATTAAAATGGACTTTCTGGGTCTGAAAACACTTTCCATCATTCGCGATGCCCTGGAGCTCATCAAAATGAACTATGGCATAGACATAGATATTGATGCCATACCCCTGGATGATGCCAAGACCTATGAGCTGTACCAAAAAGGTGATACCAACGCAACATTCCAGTTTGAGAGTCCGGGTATGCAAAAACACCTTCGAGACCTTAAGCCGGATAAGTTTGCAGACCTTATTGCGATGAATGCGCTTTATCGTCCTGGTCCATTGGCATACATCCCCAACTTTATCAAACGTAAGCACGGCGAGGAAGAAATCACCTACGACCTGCCCGAAATGGAAGAATACCTGGCAGAAACCTATGGTATTACCGTATATCAGGAGCAGGTGATGCTTCTGTCCCAAAAGCTGGGCGGCTTTACCAAAGGTGACGCCGACGTACTGCGTAAGGCAATGGGTAAAAAAGACCGTGCTACCCTGGATAAAATGAAGGGTAAATTTATCGAAGGTGCAGTAGCCAGAGGCCATGACGAAAAAATTCTGGACAAAATATGGACCGACTGGGAGGCATTCGCACAATATGCCTTCAACAAGTCGCACTCTACCTGTTATGCATTCGTAGCATTCCAGACTGCATACCTTAAGGCGCATTACCCTAGTGAATATATGGCTGCGGTACTCAACAATGCCAATAGTATTGATAAGATTACCTTCTTTATGGAGGAATGCCAGCGCATGGGCTTGCAAGTACTCGGTCCGGACATCAACGAATCGCTCAAAGGCTTCTCGGTAAACAAGGAAGGTATTATCCGCTTTGGTTTAGGAGCCCTCAAAGGGGTGGGAGAAGCTGCAGTGGAAGACATTATCAAAGAGCGCAATGCTAATGGCCCGTTTAAAGATATTTTCGACCTCATCACCCGTGTCAATCAACGTACGGTAAACAAAAAATCACTGGAAAGTCTGGCCTATGGCGGTGCCTTTGACAGCTTCAGCAATATGCACCGGGCCCAATATTTTCATGTGGGCTCCGATGGCGATAGTTTCTTATCTAAAATTATCAAGTACGGACAGCAAGTGCAGGCAGGTGCAGCTATGGCAGCGTCCAGTCTTTTTGGCGATGTAGATATGCCACAAACCAAGCATCCGGATATTCCAAAAGTAGAACCTTGGTCGCTGGCAGAGCGGCTGAACAATGAAAAGGAAGTTATAGGCATCTACCTAAGCGGCCACCCTCTGGACAATTTCAGGTTTGAAAAGAACAATTACCAGATTACCAATCTTGCCGACCTAGAGCAAATGATAGATCGGCCGGTACGGGTAATGGGCTATATCACCAATCCTATGCACTTGCTCACCAAGCGAGGCGACAAATACGCACGCTTTACGCTCAATGATTTCAGCGGAGCTAAAGAAATATTCTTGTGGAAAGAAGATTATGTGAAATATGGCAACTTCCTTAGTGATAATCAGAAGATAGTTATCATTGGCCGCTATCAGGAGCAGCGCTTTCGTCCCGGCACCTTCGAGCTCAAAATCAATGAAATGATGCTCATGAGTGATGTGCGCAAGCGTTTTACCAAAGCACTAAAAGTACGCATTCAAATAGCACAGTTCGACGAAAGCATTCTGGAGCTGCTACAACGCAACTATTCACCCGATAGCGGAGACTGCGAGCTAGAATTGCTCTTGGCTACCGAAGAATACGGCGACCTTAAGCTAGACAGCGATGGCCGCACATCCATCATCCTCAGCGATGAGCTCATAGATACGCTCTCAGAGCTCTCCGAAAATCAGGTATTGGAATACAGGGTTGTAACCCGTTAAACCCAGATTACGCATTAGGAATTTAAAAGAAAATTATTATGGCAAATAATCCACAAAATAGTGAAAAAAGCATAATAAATTATGGTTTTTGAGCTATTGAAGTGGATTAGAAGCAAGAATAATTTTATATAAAGAG
>DATGQB010000224.1:0-5828 GCA_035304405.1 Edaphocola sp. | reverse complement strand
ATTTAAAAGAAAATTATTATGGCAAATAATCCACAAAATAGTGAAAAAAGCATAATAAATTATGGTTTTTGAGCTATTGAAGTGGATTAGAAGCAAGAATAATTTTATATAAAGAGTCTAATGCGTAATCGGGGTTAAAATCTGAAGACTTTACTCCACGCGCCAGCACTGATATATCTCCTTATTGCGACTACCCTTGCTAGATTACGAGATTAACCCTAGGGATGGCACTACCCTCAAGCGCAAGAGGGGCGCTTAGCTACCTGAAATAAAAACGGAGCCGGCTCGCGATCGCACCGACTCCGTTTTTAAAGGATATAAGCCTCTCTTTAATCGTGCTTAGCTCGATAGGTCATATCTACGCCAACACTAAGTAAGAAAATATTTACATTGTAATCCGCATATGGTTTCACTGTTACGCCATTTACGGTTTGTTTATAATCAGTGTTCATAAAGTTTGTGGGATAATAAGTAGCTTTTACAATCACTCCCGGATTGAAACGGGCACCTACAAAGACATAAGGCAATACAGTAGCTGTTCTTTGTGAGAACCACTCATTGATTTTTGTCTTATCACCACGTTTTACGAATCCCTTCTCTTTGTACCAGAAAGGAATATCTACCCCACCGCCCAGCATAGCGTAGGTTCTAAACATATTGCCAATTTTAATACCCAAAGGAATGCCAATGGTGTAATTTCTTCTGATAACGGTACTATCAGGGTCATTGATTTTTTCTATAAAACCAAGATTTTTAATGCCTAAGCCACTTATCAATCCAAAGTTCTTAGTAAAGTTGTAATGCGCCGTAGTACCCAAATGAGGGAACATAGTAAATCTGGGAACCGCCACTACGCGCTCCGTACCCGGACTGGTATGCAATGGATGCTCCATATCGGCACTGCTCAGGAGGTAACTATCCATATTTACACCCAAATACAATTTTCCTATGATACCGCCTTTGGTAGGACCTGGCGTCAGCTGAGCAAAGCCCGATTGTGCTACTATGAAAGATAGTAATAATGTAGAAAGTTTCTTCATGAAATACATTTTGCTTTGTTTGCGTTAAGGTTTAACTGACACAAAGTTAATCTCCTATTAACCAAAACTGAAATTATTTCAGCAAATTTTTTATGGCACATTGTTTGAAATACTATTGTCAGTCAAAATTCAAATTTACCTCTGATGGCAATCGAGACAGTTTGTCAGCAGTATATCATAAACAGACATTAATGAACATAAAAGAACTTTTGATGCAGGCCGGTGGACAGGACATGGAATTCCTGCCTATAGTGCCGTTAGGGGAAACAGAACTACAGGAAGAGGATGTGAAGAAACTGCCTAAAGAACTGCCAATTATAGCATTGCGCAATACCGTGCTTTTTCCTAATGTGGTATTGCCCATTACCGTAGCCAGAGACAAATCTTTACAAGCTATTGAAGCTGCCAAAGATGGCGATGGGCTGATTGGCGTAGTGGCCCAAAAAGACCCTAATCTGGACGACCCTCAGGTAAAGGATATTTATAAAGTAGGTACGGTAGCAAAAATTATCAAGCAGCTCAAACTGCCCGATGGTAATACCACCCTCTTTATCATGGGTAGAAGTCGTTTTCAGGTAAAAAAATATCTTAACGATGAAAGCCATCTCAAAGCACAGGTAAAATATCTGGAAGATAAATTTCCTAAAGACGACAAAGAGTTTGATGCACTAATAGCCTCCATAAAGGATATTACAGAGCGCATTATGCAACTCTCACCCAACATTCCTGTGGAAACAGGCATGATGCTCAAAAATATTGAAAGCCATTCTTTCCTTATTCACTTTATTGCGACCAACCTGGACACCAAGTTGCAGGAAAAACAAAATCTGCTGGAAATAAACGATATCAGAGAGCGTACTGCTCATCTGATGACTTTGCTTCAGGCAGATTTACAAATGGCTGAGCTAAAAAGTGAAATTACCAACAAGGCTCGTGGTGAAATGGACCGCCAGCAGCGAGAATACTTCCTGCAGCAACAATTGAAATCTATTAAAGAAGAGCTGAATGAAGGTAATGAAAAGGAAATAAATGAGCTGAGACGGCGTGCCGAAACGAAAAAATGGAGCACGAAGGTGGCTGAAGCCTTTGCCAAAGATGTAGAAAAACTGGAGCGTATGCACCCCAGCACGCCAGAGTATTCTGTAGCCTACAATCATGCAGAACTAATGCTGGATTTGCCGTGGGAGGAATATACTATTGATGATTATGACCTCAGAAAGGTAAAGCGCATACTGGATGAAGACCACTACGGCATGGATAAAATCAAAGAACGCATTTTAGAATATCTCGCCGTATTGAAGCTTAAAGGTGATATGAAATCGCCCATATTGTGCTTTGTGGGACCTCCGGGTATTGGTAAAACCTCGCTCGCACACTCTATAGCCCGTGCTATTAACCGCAATTTTGTGCGCCTGAGCCTTGGCGGTATGAGCGACGAAAGTGAACTGCGCGGCCATAGAAAAACCTATATCGGTGCTATGCCGGGTAGAATTATTCAGTCTATCAAAAAAGCCAAAACATCCAATCCGGTAATGATTTTGGACGAGATAGATAAGCTGGGCAAGGATTTTAAAGGTGATCCTAGCGCAGCCATGCTCGAAATTCTGGACCCGGAACAGAACAACAGTTTTTACGACAACTACCTGGAGCTGGAGTACGACCTGTCTAAAGTGCTTTTCATTGCTACTGCCAATAATCTCAACTCCATTCAGCCAGCGCTGCGCGACCGCTTGGAAATTATCAATCTGAGCGGATACGCAATTGAAGAAAAGGTGCAAATAGCCAAAAAACACCTGATACCTAAACAGGCAGCAGCGCACGGACTGCAGGATTATAAATTCAAATTTAGTGCCACTACACTCCATACCATAATAGAAAACTACACACGCGAATCGGGTGTGCGGGAGCTAGACAGGAAAATCGCAGCCATCATGCGTCGGGTAGCTATGGATGTAGCCATGGGTAAAGAGATTACTACCACCATCAGTCCGAAATTTGTATCTCAAGCTTTGGGCAGAGCTATCTATTTGAACGACGAATTTGCACAAACCAATATTCCGGGTGTAGTTATGGGTCTGGCCTGGACCTATGTAGGTGGTGATGTATTGTTTATCGAAACTAGCCTGAGCAAAGGCAAGGGCAATCTTATGCTTACCGGCAACCTGGGCGATGTGATGAAAGAGAGTGCGCATGCCGCCCTATCCTTCCTTAAGGCCCACGCAGTTGAGGTGGGTATCCCGGTAGAGAAATTTGAAGAGCATAATATACATATCCACGTACCCGAAGGGGCGCAGCCTAAGGACGGTCCTAGTGCCGGGGTTACCATGTTGAGCTCCATCGCCTCTGCCTTTCTCAACAAGAAAGTGAAGCCAAGGCTGGCGATGTCTGGCGAGATAACCCTGCGTGGGCAAGTGCTGCCCGTAGGTGGTATTAAAGAAAAAATCTTGGCAGCCAAAAGAGCAGGAGCCAAGGAAATAATCTTATGTGCACAAAACCAGCATGATGTGGATGAAATCAACCCCGCCTTTATTAAAGGCCTGCAATTCCATTATGTTACCAATATGCTGGACGTGCTGCAAATAGCCTTGAGCATTTAAACCCAAGCATGTTCTAATCTTACTCACTAAAAGGAGTAGCCCGTTCAGGACTGCTCCTTTTTTCATTGGGCCCGCCTGCGCCAGCCACTTGTGCCTGAATCTTATTTGATTGTGTTGCTACCCCTCAGGCAAAAATGGTACAGAAAAACATGACAAAGCCACAAATGTATGCACTTGACATCTATATTTGCAAGGCATAACTACCCTTACCATCTCAATCATAATATATGAGCATTCACCTCCTAATAAACCCAGATTACGCATTAGACTCTTTATATAAAATTATTCTTGCTTCTAATCCACTTCAATAGCTCAAAAACCATAATTTATTATGCTTTTTTCACTATTTTGTGGATTATTTGCCATAATAATTCTCTTTTAAATTCCTAATGCGTAATCTGGGATAAAAAAATCTCTCACAAGGGAGAGATTTCTTTATGTTTAGATAATAATACTATGCCTCGTGTCTTTGCAACAAGCCTCTATAAATCAAGCCGCCTACTATAGCTCCGGCAATAGGAGCCACCCAAAACAGCCATAACTGAGCGAGTGCGTTACCTCCTACAAAGACTGCCTGAGACAGCGATCTAGCGGGGTTAACAGAAGTATTGGTTATAGGAATAGAAATAAGATGGATAAGCGTTAGCGCTAAACCAATAGCGATGCCTGCAAATTTGCCATTAGCAAACTTATCCGTAGCACCCATGATAATAATGAGGAAGAACATGGTAAGCAAAAATTCTGTCAGAAATGCTGCCTGCAAAGAATAACTCTTACCAAAATAAACGGCGGCATCATAAAAGTTGGTGGCAAAGGAGCCCGGAGCCCCATCACCAGCCCCACCATTTATCGCATAAATAGCCGCGGCCGCCCCAATAGCACCCAAGCATTGAGCAATTACGTAAGGAATGATTTCCTTTGCAGAAAATCTGCCTCCTGCGAGTAAACCGAAAGAAACAGCCGGATTAAAGTGTCCTCCGGATATATGTCCTACCGCGTAGGCCATGGTAAGCACGGTAAGGCCAAATGCCAAAGATACCCCGACCAATAAAATTCCTAACTGACCCTCGGCCGGAGCAATTTGTGAAGCGAAGATTGCACTACCGCAACCTCCGAAAACTAACCAGAACGTGCCGAAAAATTCGGCAGTTAACTTTTTCATCATAGTGTATTTAGTTTTAGTTGGGCTCAAAAATAAAGTCTAATTTCAAAATAGCAAATACTTTTTCAAATAAGCCAGCTATCCTTCCCAATCGCATGTTCACCAAGAGTCAACTGCCAATGGTTTATAAGTTTGCCCGATAGCAACAATTGGGCAAATCGGTGAGGTTGTAGAATTTTTTCTTGCCCCGATTGCCGCATCTCTAATTGCTTTACAATAACTATGTAACGCCTGTACAATCCCAACCCTGGTTTTTTAATTTGCGTGATTTGTACTAACAGCCCCTGCACACATAAGCTTAAAGGAGCTCCGCCCTGAAAAATAAACTTCAGAAAATTAATCCATGCGCTCCGTTGTATTGTAGCTTGGAAGCAACGTGAGAAAGTCTCCTATTTACGCTCGCTTTGTCTTGGGCTTATTGGATTAAGTTGGTCTTGACTTAACCCTGTCGATTCGCCGGCTTACTTCACTTCTTTTTTGCTTTGCGGCCCAGAGCTACAGCCCTCGCCTATGATGCTCTATTTCAGTTTACAAACCTGAAGTGGCCGCCGATTTGCAGACCCAGATTATATAAAGAAATTCTTGTACTATTGCCATAATTGATACCGGTAAGATTTGTATTGAATGTAGGCATGAAATATACATCAAAGCTGTGACAAAAACGGAGGGCTATACCCAAACCAAGCCTGGCACCCAACTGATTTGGCCTTAGATGCAGTTCTCGTAGATTATCTTCCCGTTCCAATCTCTGACTATCTACCTCGGTATGGAATTCTTTTATCCGAGCGTAATAAACATTTATGTCAAATATTGCAGACACAAGACTCATGTAGCTATAGCCAACATAGCGATATCCTATTCCTACACCGACCTGTCTAAACCGGTAGATAACATTTTCCACCTTATCACCCTCAGGGACTCCGGTTTTCCAATTTACCAGTTGAGATTCAAATGATTGAAATCCCATCCACTGTCTGAAGCCGCTAAGGTAAACATGATGGTTTCCATTTGTCTTGAAACCCAGATTAA
>DATGQB010000223.1:0-8188 GCA_035304405.1 Edaphocola sp. | reverse complement strand
AAAAGCATTTTGCTTTGGTTACACTGATAATGCTATTAAAATGCGGAGTATGGAAAAAGGCTAAGACAGTATCGGGCCTTTGTGAAATTCAAAAATGCCCGGTAAAAGGCATTTGGAAATTGCAGCCCAATCATTAATTTTTGGGCTGCTGTGCATTAATCCCTTAAATTTGCATTTAATTATTTTGGAGCGCATTTGATAAATGAGTAGTGTTGTGCAAATTTCAGAAGAAAGAGAGGCGGTAAAGCATTCAAGGCTAAAGGATTACTTCATGTTGATGAAGGCTAATCTTAGCTTTTTGGTGGTGTTTTCGAGCCTTATAGGTTATTATCTTGCTCCCGGCACTGAGTTTCAGTGGAGGGAGGCACTCATTTTGGCCATAGGTGGTAGCCTTATCACGGTGAGTGCAAACATAATCAATCAGATTATAGAGCGCGATAGCGATAAATATATGCGTCGCACTGCCAATAGGCCGTTGCCCGGAGGCAGGATTGGCGTTGGCGAAGCTTGGACCATTGTATTCATTACTGGTACCTTGGGCGTAGTGGGCATCAGCGTATTTTTTAACTACTATGCGGGAATGCTGGGCTTGCTGTCATTACTGCTATACGGCTTTGCCTACACACCCATGAAGAAGATACATCCCATTGCCACTTTTATCGGGGCTATTCCCGGGGCTTTACCTCCATTGATAGGTTGGGTGGCCGCTACTAATGCATTATGGGGGTTCGAAAACATGGGTGGATGGTCGCTATTCCTGATACAGTTTTTTTGGCAGTTCCCTCACTTTTGGGCCATTGCGTGGCTCGGATATGACGATTACACTCGTGCGGGCATTCGTATGTTGCCTACTACCGGAGGGCGAAAAACATCGCAAGCCGGCTTGCAAGCAATGTATTATTGTCTTACCCTCATTCCGGTGAGTATGCTGCCATATTCCATTGGTCTTTCCGGCAAGTTGTCTTTGTATATTGTCATTGGTCTGGGTGCTTTGTATTTTGTGAGTGCGGTCTTGTTTTATACCCGCTGTGATAATGCCAGTGCCAAGCGACTGATGTACAGTTCAATCATTTATTTGCCCTTGGTATTAATGGCACTACTATTTGATAAATTGTAAAAATATAATATTGTATGACAGACAATATCGCTTCTGCTTATAACGGAGCAAGTAATGAACAGGTGCCACAGCAGGCGCCTACGCGTAAGGTAAATCCCAAAAAATTTGCCATGTGGTTTGCCATTGGGAGTATCACGCTGACTTTTGCAGGTTTTACTTCGGCATATCTTGTACGCCAAAGCCAAGGCATGTGGGAGCAGTTTACGATACCATCTATCTTTTATTACTCTACTGCTGTAATACTCATAAGCAGTCTCACCTATTTTCTGGGACTTAAGGCTTTTAAGGCTGCTGCTTATCCAAAGTACAATACCTGGATGTGGCTCACATTTGCACTGGGCGTCACCTTTATGATTTTACAGGTGATGGGATTCCAATCCCTATATAATCAGAATATCCGCATCAATGGTAATGTGAGCAATTCTTTCTTCTTTGTGATTGCCGGCGCGCACCTGCTGCATATACTAGGTGGTGTGATTGCGTTATTGGTAGTATTGATTAGAAATGCGGTAATTGCGGTAGAAAAGCGTAAGGCCCTCGGTCTGGAATTGTTAGGGACCTACTGGCACTTTATAGATATACTATGGTTGTATCTGATTGTGTTTTTGATGCTAAATCGATAATGTTTAGTCATCATCGCAAATTACAATAAAAAATATTTTAACAAAAGTATTAGAAATTTCGAATTCCTTTGCTAAATTGCACCCAATTTCATGTTAAATTGGACAACTATACTCTATAATTAATTATTTTTTTACTTTAATATGACACAGTCGGGTACACATGCTAAGGCCTCGGTTTGGAATGGTGGCCACTCTCCTTTTAAGGTGAGTTACGGAAAAATGATGATGTGGTTTTTCTTGCTTACGGATGCATTGACGTTCAGCGGATTGCTGGCTTCAATGGGCGCGTCTCGCTTTATGCATGACGTATGGCCTGATCCTAACCACGTCTTTCACTCTGTTCCGTTTTTCGAAAATTGGAACGCACCATTGGTGTTTGTAAGTTTCATGACTTTCGTGCTTATCGTTTCTTCTGTAACCATGGTATTGGCGGTGCATGCCGGCCACTGTAATGACAGAAAAGGCGTAATCAAATGGATGTTATGGACCGTGATTGGCGGTGTGGTATTCCTGGCTTGTCAGGCCTGGGAATGGACCCACTTAAATCATCTGGGTGCTTGGTGGGGTTCTCACCCTAGCTTGGAAGCAACTCCGGTAGAATCTTTCAAGGGTTATTTCAACTTCACTAAACCTTTAGTGGAAGAAACCTTGGCTAACAATCCTGAAATGGCCTTGAGTGCTACCCATGAATTCTTTAACTACTTCTTTACCATCACTGGTTTCCACGGCTTGCACGTAACTACAGGTGTGATTCTGAACATCATTGTTTTGTTGAATGTGGCTTTCGGTACCTATGAGCGCAGAGGTCATTATGAAATGGTTGAAAAAGTAGGTCTGTACTGGCACTTTGTGGATCTGGTTTGGGTATTTGTATTTACATTCTACTACTTATTGTAATAGCAGTAGGTTTTTGGAACAAGATTTATTAGCATAAAGATTTTATATACTCATTTTATGGCAAAACATTATTCTGAGCAGGAGCTGCTTCACCTCTACGAGGGCGATCAATCTACATTATATTCAGGTGCTTTAGCGCATCATCATGATATCAACGATCCGGAGAGCAAAGCAAAAGTTAGAAAAATCTGGAGAATAACGCTTTTACTTGCTATCGTTACCATCTTTGAAGTAGCCGTAGGTTTATGGCTGTTCAAGATTAGTCCTGATGTGAGCAAAGTGGCAGTACACATCGGTATCATCTTCTACTTCGTAGTGCTTACAATTATTAAGGCTTACTATATCGTAAAAGTATTCATGCACTTAGGTGATGAAACTCGTATGTTTGGTAAGTTTGTATTAACCCCCTTGATTCTCATCGTATGGTTGGCGGTAGTATTGCTTACAGATGCTACTTTCCATCTTGGTATCAATGAGACCTTTGCTCATACAGTTGAGTCTATTCTGGGTAACCACAAGCCTTAATCACAATGGCCACAAACTTTGATTAATGTAAGGACTTAGAAATGTCAAAAAGAAAAAAATCATTCGGATTTATTATAGGGATAGCGGTGGCTGTATTGCTTCCGCTATCTTTTTTTCTATACTATAATCAGCCAATGCGTACCGCATTGAAGATTCCTGCATTCTACAGGATAGATAGTATAGACAGTCAGTTGGTGGACGGTAAATGGCGAAAAGACACGGTATATCATCGCACCAAGGATTTAAAACTGGTAAATCAGTTAGGGAAGGAAGTGAGTCTAAACGAAGACCTAAAAGGCAAAATTCTTTTAGTAAACTTCTTCTTTACTAATTGCAATACCGTTTGCCCCCCACTTACAGAAAATATGAATCGTGTGGTGCGTGGTTTCGAAAAGAAGAACCGCGACATTGTGCACTTTGTGAGCATCTCTGTAGACCCCAACGATTCTGTGCCTGCCCTTAGAGCCTACGCCGATAAATACACACCGCATCATGACAGATGGTGGTTTGTTACCGGTAATAAGGATAGCATATTTGACTTTGCAAAAAATGAGCTGGGCCTGGTGCTGGAGGCAGAGACCCCAGACGAATTTATGCACTCCCAACAAGTAGTGCTGCTGGATACCTTCAGAAATATCAGAGCCTATTATGACGGCTTGGACCCTAAGAGCTTTTCTCAGGCCGGCAATGATATTATTATGTTGAAATTAGAAAAAAGAAAAAAACGTAATTAACAGGATTATGCAAGCATCAATTCAGAAGAACGATAAGAGGGCGAAGTGGATTATATATTCTCTCTCAGCGGTTATATTTCTCGCCGTAGTGGTGCTCGATAGAGTAAAGCTGGATTTCCCATTCGATTTTGATGTGCACATTTTTGCCAAAATCAATGCCGTCATCAATTCTATTGTTGCTGTGCTGCTCGTTGGTGCGCTAATGGCCATCAAAAACAGGAATGTGGTGCTTCATCGCAAGCTTATCATGGCGGCTATTATTAGTTCCGTTTTGTTCTTACTATCCTATATCTGTCATCATGTATGGACAGACAGTACGCCCTATGGCGGCCAGGGTATGATTAGATCGGTTTATTATTTCATATTAATTACGCACATTATTTTGGCTGCCGTGATTTTGCCATTCATTTTATTTACTGCCTATCGAGGTCTCACTGCCGAGTATCCGAAGCACCGTAAGTTGGCAAAATACACTTGGCCTTTATGGTTTTATGTTTCGGTTTCAGGGGTAGTGGTATATATGATGATAGCTCCATATTATGGAAGTTAAACTTTCGTTTTTTGCCGGAATTTATTTGTAATTCTGAAAATAATTTAAGAAATTGCCTCAGAGCAACAAAGCAATTTGGGCTATGTCATGAGACCCTCATCAATGAAAAGCCAGTTTCAATGACGCAATGTTTAGCCAAATAATGCTCAGAGAAAGCAATTTTTTCAGGATTAAAGAAGAATAGTCATGGAGATGGAGTATAGACCATGGGGAGCATTTTATGTACTGGAAGATGCTCCTACGCATAAAGTTAAGCGCATAGTTGTAAAGCCGGGAGGAAGACTGAGTTATCAATACCACAATTTTCGCTCTGAAATATGGACCGTTATTGAAGGTGAGGCTACCGTTACCCTTGAGGGCGAGGTGAGCACATTGGGCCCAAGTGAAGTATTTAGGGTTCCTCAGGGCGCCAAGCATCGTTTAGAAAACAAAGGAGAGCAGCCGCTGATTATTATCGAGATTCAGTATGGCTCCTATTTTGGAGAGGATGATATTATCCGCCTCGACGACGATTACAATCGACAGTAATGCCCAATTACGACAGGATTACAATATCTAATGCCCGTGCCTTCGCTCGGGCTTTTTTTTCTATTTTTAATTTTCTGGGCGTGCCCCGCCGCTGGCATTTCATGTCTGGTCAATAGTCGGCAGCAAGACTTAGAATAGCCCTGATGTAAGCACCGGGCACAGTCGCAGCGGCGGGGCCGGGCTATTCGCTCCTACTCCTCGCTCCTACCTCGCTGCGGGGTAGGAGCTGCTATCCCTCACGCGCTTGTTATCTATTCCACCATATGCAGACCCTGCCTCTGTGGGTGAGATGGCTACAATGTATTAAGAGCAGCGCTCTTCTGTTTGTCCGGGTCTTTACAACGGCACTTCACTGGCCTAATCAAGCTTTTTTAACCCAGATTACGCATTAGGAATTTAAAAGAAAATTATTATGGCAAATAATCCACAAAATAGAGAATAAAGCATAATAAATTATGGTTTTTGAGCTATTGAAGTGTATTAGAAGCAAGAATAATTTTATATAAAGAGTCTAATGCGTAATCTGGGTTTAATCTTACACTTAATGGGCAGGCAGCCTCTGACTCCTTATATTGTCGCTTAAAGTTAAAAGCGGTTGTATAAACGGTATTTATTTCATTTAAAATTGGTATAAATATTGGTTATTGAATCATTGAAACTTTTGATGTGTAAGAATTTAGAATTGTAAAAGTATTTTAATACTTTTATAGATATTTACCGTATAATCTACAAATTCAGTAATTATGATGCAAGACAGTTCAAACGATATGGGCAAATGCCCGTTTCATCAGCAATCCGTGCAAAAAGTAAAGGCTACGGGCTCTGGCACCAGAAACAAGGATTGGTGGCCTAATGCCCTTAATCTCGATATGTTGCGCAAGCATTCCAGTAAGTCAAATCCAATGAATGAAGATTTTGATTATCCAAAAGCCTTCGAATCTTTGGACTATTACGCCCTGAAAGAAGATTTGCGTAAAATCATGACAGACTCTCAGGAATGGTGGCCCGCAGACTTTGGGCATTACGGACCTCTTTTTATTCGCATGGCATGGCACTCGGCGGGTACCTACCGTATCCAAGATGGTAGAGGGGGTGGCGGCGCCGGACAGCAAAGGTTTGCCCCCCTTAATTCCTGGCCCGATAATGTAAACCTGGATAAAGCAAGAAGGCTACTCTGGCCGGTCAAAAAGAAATATGGTAACAAAATATCCTGGGCAGATTTGATTTTATTGGCTGGCAATGTAGCGCTGGAATCTATGGGATTAAAAACTGTAGGATTCGGTGGCGGTCGTGCTGATGTCTGGGAACCTGAAGAGGTGTATTGGGGCTCCGAAACTACATGGCTGGGAGGAGACGAGCGCTACAAAAGAGGCGCAGAAGGTGTTGCAGGCGAGGGCGTGGTAGTTTCTGACGATGACGCTGACGGAAAAGTGCATACCCGCGATTTGGAAAATCCCCTCGCAGCTGTGCAAATGGGCCTGATATACGTCAATCCGGAAGGCCCCGATGGCAATCCTGACCCGCTTTTGGCAGCTCAGGATATTAAAGATACCTTCCGCAGAATGGGTATGACTGATGAAGAAACGGTAGCGCTGATAGCAGGTGGGCATACCTTTGGTAAGACGCATGGGGCCGGCCCCGCCGATCACGTGGGTCCAGACCCCGAAAAAGCGGATATAACTATGCAAGGCTTGGGCTGGAAAAATTCTTTCGGTGCTGGGAAAGGTGGTGATACCATCACTTCGGGCCTTGAAGTAACTTGGACAAGTAAACCTACGGAGTGGAGCAATTTGTTCTTGTCTTACTTGTTTGGATTTGAGTATGAGCTTACCAAATCACCGGCAGGCGCGCATCAATGGGTAGCCAAAGATACGGGTGAAATTGTGCCTGATGCTCATGACCCCTCTAAACGGCACAGACCCACAATGCTCACTACCGATATTGCTCTAAAGGTAGACCCTGAGCTGGCGGCTTATGCTCGTCATTTCTTAGAAAATCCTGAAGAGTTTGCTACTGCCTTTGCACGGGCCTGGTTTAAGCTCATTCACAGAGATATGGGGCCAAAAACACGCTATTACGGACCCGAAGTGCCTCAGGAAGACTTTATCTGGCAAGACCCGATACCTGCAGTAAACCATGAATTGGTTAATGAGGATGATATTGCGCTACTTAAGAAAATGATTACCGATTCCGGCCTTAGTATTAGAGAAATGGTATCTACAGCTTGGGCTTCTGCTGCTACCTTCCGCGGTACTGATAAAAGAGGCGGAGCCAATGGAGCTCGTATTCGTCTGGAACCTCAAAGAAACTGGGAAGTGAATAATCCCAAACAGCTGGCTAAGGTCTTGAAGGTACTGGAGGATATTCAGACCAATTTTGAGGCTAACAGAAGTAAACAGGTCTCCATGGCCGACCTTATAGTGTTGGCAGGTAATACCGGGGTAGAAATAGCAGCGCGCAATGCCGGAGTAGACATTAATGTGCCATTTACTCCCGGAAGAATGGATGCAAGTCAGGAGCAGACTGATATAGAAGCCAACAATTACTTAAAACCCTATGCAGATGGCTTCCGCAATTACGTGGGTGGCAGATTCCTGGCAAGAACGGAAGAATTGCTGATAGATAAAGCCGATTTGCTAAGGCTCACCCCTCCCGAAATGACGGTACTAATTGGTGGCATGCGCGTACTGGGTACCAACTGGGATGGCGCTAAGCATGGGGTGTTTACCGAGCGTGAAGGCAGCCTTACTACCGACTTCTTCGTCAACCTTCTGGACTATAATAATGAATGGGTGCCTATAGAAGGCTCAAATGATGAGCTATTTGAAATACGTGATTTCAAAACCAAGCAAGTAAAATGGACTGCTAGCAGGGTGGATTTAATTTTTGGTTCGAATTCTGAACTAAGGGCCTTGGCCGAGGTGTACGGTGCTGACGATGCTCAGCAAAAATTTGTTGCAGATTTTGTCAAAGCCTGGAACAAAGTGATGAATGCAGACCGCTTTGACCTGAATAGGAAGTAATAGAACTAAGCAGGAGAGTAATACAAAAGCCGCAAATTTTTGCGGCTTTTTGTTTGAACCCAGATTACGCATTAGGAATTTAAAAGAAAATTATTATGGCAAATAATCCACAAAATAGTGAAAAAAGCATAATAAATTATGGTTTTTGAGCTATTGAAGTGGATTAGAAGCAAGAATAATTTTATATAAAG
>DATGQB010000222.1:0-16998 GCA_035304405.1 Edaphocola sp. | reverse complement strand
TTTAAAAGAAAATTATTATGGCAAATAATCCACAAAATAGTGAAAAAAGCATAATAAATTATGGTTTTTGAGCTATTGAAGTGGATTAGAAGCAAGAATAATTTTATATAAAGAGTCTAATGCGTAATCTGGGTTTAAATTTGGCATCAAAGGGGGGGTACTTATCTTGCCAAAAATAGTGGCGTAAAAAAAGCCGATGTCACCCTGAGGGCACATCGGCGTTATAATGTTGTAGATACTTCAAACTTAGTTAAGCACCGTGATACCATATGCGGTAAAACGCAATTGATGCTCATCTTCTGTAATTGCATTAATTTCTTCCTGAGATTTGTTTTGTTTTTTGGCCTTTTCTCGAAGGGCTTCTACTGTATGGGTTTCTACAAAAGCATCACCACTCAGTAATACTTCTTTTCCTGATGCGTCTGTAGGAAGGAAGAATCCGTAATCTTTCATTTTTACAAATACTTCTTTGCCCTCACCCACATCTACAGTAGCCCAGCAGCCGCGCGCCTGACACACTGCAGTGATGGTACCTTTTAGTTGCATACGCACAGGCACTTCACCTTTCAGATTCTTTTCCAATTCGCTGGCCGATATTACTTTACGCTCAGCAATATCCTCTCCATAAACCTGACCTTTTACGGCAGGGGGAGTAGCTGCAGACTCTTCTGTATGTTTATGTTGCGCAGATGCAGAATAGGTAAATCCGGCGATAGAAAGCATTAAGATGCCTAAAAACTTTTTCATGAATTATTGTTTTGAATATGCAAATGTAATAAATAGTTGATATACCTATCGTCCCTGTCCTTAGTCGGAGGGGTATGGGACTGTATTTTAGCGCAATTTTTGCAATTCCTCAGGATTGAATCCAACTGTTAAAATTTTGCCATCCAATACTACCACAGGTCTTTTTATCATACTGGGATTTTCCAGAAGCAATTGTAAAACATAGGTAGCGTTGGTGGCAGCAGCTTGCTGCTCGGGGCTTAACTTTCTCCAAGTAGTTCCTTTTTTATTCAACAGCGTTTCCCAGCCCACCTGTGCCGACCATTCCTGCAGCATAGCCAGGCTTACACCATCTTTTTTGAAATTATGAAAGGTATGTGCAATTTCGTTTTCCTTCAGCCAATCTATAGCTTTCTTTACCGTATTGCAATTAGGAATTCCGTATAATACTAAAGACATAATAATGGATAATGGATGCTAACAATATCTAGCAAAATTCGTCCTTTAAGCTTGATTGTCCAAATGCCTGTGATGGGGAGGGCAATAACTGCGGTAATTATCTATGATAAGCGTTCTTGCCAAATCTTATACTTGGCCGCCCGAGAAAAGATGAGGACTCTTCAAGGTTTCTAAATGTATCAAATATAACTGTGCGCAAGCCATTGCATCAGACAGCGCATCATGGTGATTAAGAGGGATATTATATTGTGCAGCCAGTGCTTTTAGATTAGATTTGAAGATTTTGTAGGTACACGCATGATTAAATGGAGGAATAGGCATTTCGTAAAACGCTAGCGTTTTTTTCAGGCAGGTCACATCAAAGGTGGCATTATGAGCCACGACCAATTGATTGGCTACATAGGGCTCCATAAGATGCCATATTTGGTCAAAGGTAGGCGCATTTGCGGTATGCTTTTTTGTGATTCCGTGCACTCTCACATTGCCCCAGTGATAGTAATTATCAGGGGGTTGCACCAGCTGATTAATAGTATGCACTACTTTGCCTTGTTCTATACGCACAAGTCCCACCTGACAAATGCTATGATAGGCTCCGTGTGCGGTTTCAAAATCGATGGCGGTAAAGTTTATACTATTATCTAAGGTTAACATAAGTAGTTGCAAAGATAATCTATGCTCCGAAACTTCGCATTTAAAGTGAAAGCTTTCTTCAGAATCAACATTTAGCTGCAAATAACAAGGGTTTTGGAGCCACCTTGCATCATGCAACACTCTACCTAACATACAGGGAAGCAGTAAGTAAACCAACAAGCTTGTACCTTTGCTGCGGAAGTGATTTTGAGATAATAATTGGGCATATAATTATTTTGTAACTTTGCAGCTTCAAATTCACTTTTGAGCATTTATTTACTTCTTAAATAAACTATAATTAATGGACATTTTTGCCAAAATTAAAAAGGATAGAGGTCCTATTGGCCGGTATCAAGACCAGGCCCATGAATATTTTGCTTTTCCGAAATTGGAGGGAGAGATCGGCAATAGAATGAAATTCAATGGGAAAGAGAGAATTGTTTGGAGTTTAAATAACTATTTGGGATTGGCCAATCATCCCGAAGTAAGAAAAGCAGATGCTGAGGCTGCTGCTCAATATGGTCTTGCCTATCCTATGGGTGCACGCATGATGAGTGGTAACTCTGACAATCATGACAAACTGGAGCGTGAGTTTGCATCTTTTGTAGGTAAAGAAGATGCTATGCTGCTCAATTTTGGTTATCAAGGTATGGTTTCTGCCATTGATACTTTAGTATCTCGTCATGATGTTATCGTATATGATGCAGAGAGCCATGCATGTATCCTTGATGGTTTGCGTTTGCATCCAGGTATGCGCTACAAGTTTAATCATAATGATGTAGCCGATTGCGAAAAGCAATTGCAAAGAGCTTCTAAGTTTATTGAAGGCACTCCTGGTGGTATATTAGTAATTACCGAAGGTGTATTCGGTATGAACGGTAACCAAGGAAAAGTTAAAGAAATTGCAGCTCTTAAAGAAAAATATGAGTTCAGATTATTCGTAGATGATGCTCATGGATTCGGTACCATGGGTAAATCCGGAAGAGGAATCGGTGAGGAGCAAGACTGTATAGACGGTATTGATGTGTACTTCTCTACATTTGCTAAGTCATTAGCAGGCGTGGGTGGTTTTATAGCCGCAGACAGAGATGTGGTGTACTTTTTGAGATACAATATGCGCTCTCAGATTTTTGCAAAATCACTGCCTATGGCTATGGTTGTAGGAGGTCTGAAGCGTATGGAGCTTATTAAAACCCGTCCTGAGCTGAGAGAAAAATTGTGGGAAAACGTAAATAAATTACAGAACGGTCTGCGCGAGCGTGGTTTTGATATTGGCACTACCAATACTCCGGTTACTCCTGTGGTGATGAAGGGTGATTTGGAGCAAGCGCTGCAGATGGTTGTGGACCTGCGTGAAAACTTCAATATCTTCTGTTCTGTAGTGGTATATCCAGTAATTCCAAAAGGACAAATTATTCTGAGATTAATTCCTACCGCTGTGCACACAGATGAGGATATCCAGCTTACCTTAGATGCATTTTCAGAAGTGCGTAAGAAGTTGGAAGCAAAAGCTTATCCACACGAAATTCCGGATATTAGAGCATTAATGCCTTAATGTCGAGCAAGCTTAGTGGATTTATAAAAGCGGGGTATAAGGCTAGGGCACTGTACTCCGCTTTTTTGTAGTTTTTCAATCCTTCATATCTCTTCGCCAAATAAACGGCTATTATAATTTAACACTATTCAAACATTGTTTTTCTGGGGAAATATTTGGCTTATTAATCAGTCATTTTTACTGCAGATATTGGTGAAAAATCCAACTATTATGGGGAGAAATTCAAGTTTGCAATAAATTGTTTAGGGCTTACTCATTACATTTTGTTAATTTTGCCGATTATATTAACATATAATTGATTCTCATGATGCCTAGAAAACTTGCGATTGCACCTCGTTGGATAATATTCCTCATTGATTTGGGTTGCTTAACGCTATCATTGTTGGTGGCATACCTAATTAGGTTCAATTTTGATGTTTTAGGCTTGCTCGACGCTGTTGAAATGTCAAAGGTAATTGCCTATGCTGCGATTGTCAATGTCATTTTACTCCAGATTCTTAAAAGTTACAATGGTGTAGTACGTTACACTACTTTAGAAGACGCCAAGCGTATTTTATTACTTACTTTCCTCTCAGGTATCTCTTTCCTTTTAATAGACTTATTTGCTGCCAAGGATGAAGAGTTATTATTCCCTAATAGTGTAGTAGTTGCCTATTTTTTATGTGCAAACTTTCTACTAATTGCTTATAGGGTTATTATAAAGACTGTTTACGAAAATATGTTTGCCTTAAGGCGAAAAAATACCAAAGCTGTTATCTTTAATGGGGCTTTTGAGGGTATGCTTGCCAAGCGCATGTTTTCTAGTAATGAACGCTCCGCAATCAAAATTATTGCCTTTGTCGATGATAATCCTAAATTGATCGGCAAGAAAATTGAAGGGGTGCCGGTATATCCGCTTACAATCCACAGCCTTAAAAAGCTAAAGAAAGAGGATGTGGAGATGTTGATTATTGCAGACCCATTCATTACTAAAGAGAAACTGAATTTCCTGGTTGACAACTGTCTGGATTTGGATATCAAAATCCAACAAGTGCCGCCTAGTGAAAAATGGATTAATAATGAACTTGATGACACCCAGTTGCGTAATATAAATATTGAGCAATTGCTTGATCGTGAAGTTATTGATATTAAGAATGAGGTGGTTGCCAGAGATGTAAAAGGCAAAAGAATTCTCGTTACAGGTGCCGCGGGCTCTATCGGTAGTGAGATAGCAAGGCAGCTGGCCAAGTATGAACCTGCAATTATTGTCTTGTGTGATAATGCCGAGACTCCATTGCACGAGCTAATGCTTACTTTCGAACCTGGAGCTCCGGTAAAAAGCTTTATAGGTGATATTAAGGATAGAGTGCGCATGGAGCAGATTTTTGAAATCTACGCACCTGAAATCGTTTACCACGCAGCTGCATACAAGCACGTGCCTTTGATGGAAGATCATCCATCTACTGCTATTTTGAATAATGTACTGGGTACCAAAATACTGGCCGAGTTGGCAGTGGCATATGGCGCTGAGAAATTTGTAATGGTTTCTACAGATAAGGCTGTGAACCCAACCAATGTGATGGGGGCTTCCAAACGTATAGCCGAAATCTACACTCAGTCGTTTCATAAACAACTTCGTAAAGGGCTGAGCAGTCAGGATAGCCAATCCGCAAAACTTACCCGTTTTGTTACAACCCGTTTCGGAAATGTATTGGGCTCTAATGGTTCGGTCATCCCACGTTTCCAAAAGCAGCTTGAAAAAGGTGAGCCTATTACGGTTACCCACCCCGATATTACGCGTTACTTTATGACTATCCCAGAGGCTTGTCAGCTTGTGCTTGAAGCCGGCGCTATGGGTAAGGGTGGTGAGATATTTGTGTTTGATATGGGCAAGCCGGTCAAAATTGTAGATTTGGCATATAAGATGATTCGTCTGGCGGGTAAGGTGCCAGATGTAGATGTCAAAATCATCTTCTCCGGCTTGAGACCTGGAGAGAAGTTATATGAGGAATTACTGAACAATTCTGAAAATACATTGCCCACTTACCATGAGAAAATCCTTATAGCTCGTGTAAGAGAATATGATTTTGCCTGGGTACAGGCTCAGCTAGAGCAGCTGATTCGCCTGGCGGAAAAGCATATCGTTACTGATACCGTGGCTAAAATGAAAGAGATCGTGCCAGAATTTATCAGCAACAACTCACAATTCTCTGTATTGGACAAAAAAGATAAAGCTTAATTACACCTGATTATTTTTCGCTAGCTCTTTTGAATATTCAAGTTCTCTATTATCTTTGTTGGGAAACATTAAAACCAATTAATTACATGAAGCGTATTATACTAGGTGCCTGTGCACTATTTGGATTGTCTGCTACAGCTCAAGCGCAGATGAGCATTGGTATTGAAGCTGGTGCTACATACAACACGCTCACACAAGTTATCAATGGGGTAGATAGAGATACTGAAGGCCAGGTGGGTGCCAGAGGGGGTATTATTTTTAATATTCCACTTGGAGAGTCTAGCCGCTTTCATTTGCAACCGTCGCTGATTTATGACGCAGGTTCCGGCTCTAAAAGTGATTATTCTTCTCAGACTGCTACAGGCTCGGGAGTGCCGGTATATGAGCGCGACATGCGTCATTACAGAATCAATCAAGTGAATTTGCCCATTTATCTGGTGTATAAATTTGGCGATCCTATTTATGATGAAAATCACTTCTTTATAGGCTTGGGGCCTTCTTTTTCATACACCGTAGGTGGTCGCCTGCATCAAATTTACTCCAATTGGTTTAATGGACGTGAGCGTACAAAAGATAATGACCTGCCCATCAACGTAGGAGAGGGCACCTATAAAGATTACAAAGAGTTTAATGTCGGTGCAAGTGTTACACTCGGTTACGAATTCAAGCCCGGTATTTATGTTAAAGGACATTATACTTATAATTTCCTGAATATGCACCCCCTTGCCAGCAGCAAAAACGAAATGCAGGCCATGCAAGCCGGTCTTACGGTGGGATTCTTCTTTAAGAAATTTGAGCGATATAAATACTAAAGCATTCAATAAAATTTGTTACAATACAAGAATAGACGCATTCACTGCGTCTATTTTTGTATCTTTGCCCACTTATAGAATTTTACCAAATACTTTATTGCGACATAATGGATGTCAAAAGTGAAATACTAAAAAATCCGATGCCACAACATATCGCCATTATCATGGACGGGAATGGCAGATGGGCAAAGGAAAAAGGCGAAAGCCGAATCACCGGCCACTACGAGGGGGTACGATCCGTTAGAGAAGTAGTAGAAGCATGTGCAGAACTGGGTGTGGAGTACCTTACTCTTTACGCGTTTTCTACTGAAAATTGGAACCGCCCTAAGGAAGAAGTCAATGCGCTGATGGAACTACTGGTGAGTACTATCCGTAAGGAGGCCAACTACCTTAAAGAAAACAACGTGCGTCTGCGCGTTATAGGCAATATGGCTGATTTGCCGGAAATATGTCAGCGAGAGATGCAGGAAGGCATGCAGATTACTGCAGATTGTACCGGCCTTACATTGATTCTGGCGCTTAGCTATAGTGCGCAAAATGAAATTGTTCAGGCGGCCAAAAAAATAGCTGCGGATGTGCGGGCAGGTGTGCTTGAGGCCCAAGCAGTTAATCAGGAAATATTTGAATCCTATTTATACACAGCAGAGTATCCTAATCCGGAACTGCTCATTAGAACGAGTGGTGAATACCGTATTAGTAACTTCTTGCTGTATCAGATAGCTTATAGCGAATTTTACTTTACCCAAGTTAATTGGCCGGACTTTCGCAAGCCTGAATTGTATGAGGCCATTCTCAATTTTCAGCGCAGAGAGCGTCGCTTCGGGAAAACCAGCGAACAACTTGTCTGATAAAATAATTATTCGACGTTTTTTACGTTTAACAAAAGAAAATAACCCTCTTAATGGACTTTAAAAACTGGAAGATTGTACTCGCATCACTGGTCGGCATCGCCGGCACCGGTATTAATGATGTGCATGCACAGTTTTCAAACCCTCAGCCTACCGCTTCGCAGCAGTCGCTGAATCTCGGTGAAACCTCAATTTCCGGAATCTTCGAAATAGCTGGGGTGAATGTAAAAGGTGCAAAATTTGCAGACACAGCTACGCTAAAAATGATTTCTGGGCTGGAAGTAGGCAGCTATGTACAACTCCCTTATGACGAACGCATCTCCAGAGCCATGACAGTGCTGTGGAATCAAGGTATGTTCTCAGATGTGGCAGTGGCAATCGATAAGGTAGATGACGGCAAAATCTTTCTAACCATTGAGGTGGAAGAAAAACCTAGACTAACCACCTATACTTTTACCGGCGTTAATAAAACTCAGGAGTCTGAGCTTAAAGATAAAGCGGTGCTCATACCCAACAAAATGCTTACAGAAGGGTATAAGCAAGATATTATTGCCCGCATCAAAGCTTACTATGCCGAAAAAGGCTTTAATAATGCTGTAGTTACGCTTACAGAACGACCCGACCCCAAAATTATTAATGGAGCTACCCTGGGTATTCATATCGATAAAGGACAAAAGGTTAAAATCAACCTTATCAACTTCGACGGTAATGAAAACTTTACTCAGGCAAGGTTGAAAAGAGCTATGAGGGGCACCAAAGAAATGCTTCGCCTCTCTCTGGACCCGGCGGATAAATTTACCGTCTATCCAAAGCCGGATAGAAGCTTCGGACATTATATGAGTGAGGGTGGACCCCTCTACCTGTCCAAAACTTTGGATTATCTCAATCCATACTTCCGTCCTAATTTTATGTCGGGCTCTAAGTTCCAACAGAAAAAATATCAGGAAGATAAAACAGGTCTGATAGAGCTTTATAATGCTTCGGGATTCCGCGACGCCCAAATCGTTAGCGATACGGTGTATAGCACGGAAACCGGACACCTGAATGTTGAGCTTAAAATCGACGAGGGCAAAAAGTACTACTTCGGAGATATTAATTGGAAAGGTAATACCAAACATAGCGATTCGCTCCTCACAGAGATTTTAAATATCAAACGTGGGGATGTCTATAATAAAGATTTACTTAATGCCCGTATCGCCGGTAGGGCTACAATGGAAGGTGGTATAGATGTGGGAAGCCTTTATTTGAATAATGGTTATCTAGGCTATCGTGCAGAAGCGGTAGAAAGGGAAATTCGGAATGATACTATCGATTTTGATATTATCATCACAGAAGGTCCTCAGTTCCGCGTGCGCAATATCAATATCGTAGGCAATCATCGTACCAATGATTATGTGTTCAGAAGAGAAATGGTACTCTTGCCTGGCGAAATATATAATCACTCCGATATGATTAGCTCAGTGCGTCTTATCTCGCAAATGGGCTTTATCGACCCTCAAAAGGTAACTTTCGACCCTAAGCCTAATATGCAGGACAAAACGGTTGATATCGACTTCAAAGTCGCAGAAAAGTCTTCTGACCAGCTAGAGCTATCTGCGGGCTATAGTGGCTATATCGGATTTACCGGAACTGTGGGTGTTACATTCAACAACTTCTCTTTGAAGAATATGCTGAAGCCCAAAACCTGGGACCCACTGCCAATGGGCGATGGTCAAAGGCTCTCGCTCAGATTTCAATCTAGTGGCTTATGGTACAACTCGCTTACATTCGCATTCACAGAGCCTTGGTTAGGTGGTAAGAAGCCAATTGCCCTGAATGTGGCCATAAACTACGGTAGATATGCTATGGGCGGTAGCTGGAATGCTACTACCGGTGCGCTTGACGGCACTCCGCACGATTCTTACATACGCAACTGGGGTGGTAATGTATCCCTCAGCCGTAGATTGCGCTGGCCCGACAAGAACTTTATCTTCTCTGTGGGCGTAGATTATATGAACTTTAAACTGAAAGACTATCCATTGCTTTCTGTTGAGGTGCCGGAATACCGTAATGGTTTTTCCAATAATCTTGCTCTGAAATTTACTGTGGCGCGCAATACCCTCGATCAGATTTTATTCCCAAGGTCGGGTTCTAGTCTCAGCTTCAGTATGGCATTTACACCGCCGGTATCACTGCTGAGCGATAAAGATTACAGTACACTCACAGCCAGAGAGCGCTATAGCTGGGTAGAGTATCACAAATACAAGTTCAGCTCTGATTGGTATCAGCGCATTGTGGGCAATTTCGTATTGCGTTTGTCTGCTAAGATGGGTTTTATGGGATATTATAATGAGCAGCTGGGCTTTTCTCCATTTGAGCGCTTCCAGGTGGGTGGCGATGGTCTTTCCGGCTTCAATTTCTTCGTAGGCCGCGATATCGTGTCGCACAGAGGTTATGATGTGTATAGTACCAATGGTCAGCCCAATAGCTATACCATCTTCAATAAGTATACCGCAGAGGTGCGTTATCCATTCTCACTCGACCCAACGGCAACCATTTTTGGCTTAGCATTCTTCGACGCTGCCAATGGTTACAACAATATGAAGGAGTACAACCCGCTCAAATTGTATCGCTCTGCCGGTCTGGGTCTCCGTGTTTACCTGCCTATGTTTGGTCTGCTCGGCCTCGATTATGGTGTCGGTATCGACAATTTGTTTGATGCCAATGGTAATAAAAATGGTTTTGGCGCTGCAGCGAAGTTTACCTTCATGCTGGGTCAAGAACCTCAATAATAGCAACCGTTATTTAATCTATAACTATCCTGAGCCGAATGATACTTATTATCATTCGGCTCTCTTTTTTCACATAAAGCTCTCAAAAAAGGCCGTACCTTTGCAGCGCAAAAAACATTATTTGAAAATGATATTGAAGAATTTGTACAACGGACTATTGCTTATAGCCTGCACGCTTTTTCTAGCTGCCTGTAGTGATGTCAGAATCAATGAGCATAAAGATTGGAAAGAGGTTTTTGACAAATATGGTATAGAAGAAGGAGCCTTTGAATATTACGACAACAACAAAGAAATTGCCAACTATTATAATAAAGAGTTGTGCTCCAGTCGTCTTTCTCCGGCTTCTACTTTCAAAATATTTGCTTCGCTAGTGGCTCTCGAAACCAGTGTGGCGCTAGATGAGCAAATGATTATCAAATACGATGGTCAGCCAAAATACTACCGCAAAGGTCGTTTGCTGGCTCCCGGAGAAGACACTACCGATGCATTTAACCTTCCGGACTGGAACAAAGACCTGACCATGGCCGAAGCCTTCAAGCTTAGCGCAGTGCCTTATTATCAAGAGATTGCCCGCAGAATAGGCGCCACCACCATGCAACAGTACCTGGATACTGTGCAGTATGGCAATGCCAAAATAGGTCCTACCATTGATGATTTTTGGCTCAACGATACTCTGAAAATCACGCCTGATGAGCAAGTGGGCTTTATGAAGAGGCTTTATCACGATGAGCTACCATTCTCTCCCAGAAGTCAGCGTATCGTCAAGGGTATGATGTTGCAAGAGTCTGAGCAAGACTACAAGCTGTATTACAAAACCGGTTGGGGCAGCGATGCTGCTACCGATATGGATATAGTTTGGGTCGTAGGCTTTGCTGAGACCATCCACCGACTCAAAAACCCGAAAACAGAAAAAATAGAAGCAGTGCCGCACCCATATTTCTTTGCTTTGTGCTTTAAAGTTAAGCGTGGCACACCGGATATTGTACAAAAAAGACAAGCCATTCTGCAGGAGTTGCTCACCAAAGCAGGCATACATCAGTATGCGGTGAAGTAGTAGCTTGCTTATAAGAGGCATCAAAATAATGAGAGGGTAGCAATGCAGCTAATGCATGGCTACCCTCTTTTTTGCTATCTTTTTTGAGATTTGGGTGTGCCCCGCCTCAGGTCTCGCTTGTAGGTAGCGGCAAGTATTGATGCCGGCTCCCTTGGTTCAGCATGCGGCGGGTCGGGTGAACTGCGTTCGCAACCTTCGCCTTATAGCAACTAAATGTTGCTATAAGGCGAAGGTGGTGCTCCAAGTCCTCGCAGTGCTCCACTTTGTTTCGCACTGGTGTGGGCTTCCTGTTGCTGCCCTCTCGCGTTTTGGCCCGGCAGCGTTTACCAGGCTACGGCGCAGTCACAGGCATGCCATCTGTCTTTCTTAATGTTTCACTGACGGGTTTACTGCTGTAGCTGATCAATTAGTTCTTCTACAGTGATGCCGTCTGTAGCCGCTTTATAGTTAAGCACTATTCTATGGCGTAATACTGCATGCGCCACCGCCGCTACATCTTCAATATCCGGCGAAAACTTACCTTGTAGTGCAGCATGACATTTGGCTGCCAAAATCAGGTTTTGCGAGGCCCTCGGTCCTGCTCCCCAGGCCAGATATTTCCTAGCCTGCTCATTTTCTTTTAACGATGGCCTGGTGCTCTGACTCAGTTTTACGGCATAATGCATCACATTATCCGGCACCGGTACTTTTCGAATAAGTTGTTGAAAAAAGATAATTTCTTCGCTGCTCAGCACTTTAGGTATGCTCACCTGCTGCATGCCCGTAGTCTGTTTTACTATGGCCACTTCTTCTTCAAAGCTTGGGTAATCTACTTTGATTAAAAACATAAAGCGGTCTAGCTGCGCTTCTGGTAGGGGATAGGTACCTTCCTGCTCTATTGGGTTTTGGGTAGCCAGTACAAAAAACGGTTGCGGCAGTGCATGTAATGCTCCAGATACCGTAACGCAGCGTTCCTGCATCGCTTCCAATAGTGCGGCTTGTGTTTTGGGCGGTGTTCTGTTTATCTCATCTGCCAGTACAATGTTGGCAAAGATGGGCCCCTGTATAAATTTGAAGTGACGCTGTTCATCCAGTATTTCGGTGCCGGTGATATCGCTTGGCATCAGGTCTGGGGTAAACTGTATTCTTTTAAAACTTAGATCCATAGCATCTGCCACAGTTTTTACAAGCAAGGTTTTGGCAAGGCCTGGCACCCCAACAAGCAGGCTGTGTCCATTACAGAGAATGGCCATTACCAATTGGCGCACTACGTCGTCCTGGCCTACTACTACTTTGGCTATGGCAGCTCTTAAGGATTCATATCGCTCCTGTAAATGTTGTATAGCAGCTACATCAGAAGAAAATCGGTTTTCCATTGCTAAAATTAATAGGGAATACAATTATGTGTTGATGGCAATATTATTTCGGACTTGCTATCGGTCAAATCTCAGACGATGACCCATTTGTTGGTTATTGACTACTCCATTTTCAAATGCGAAGTGCCCGTTTACCATTGTTTTGTCAATACTAAAATCAAAAGTTTGGCCTTCCAGTGGGCTCCATCCGCATTTGTATTGCAGATTATCTTTTTGTACCGTATATGGCTCACGTTTTACCAATACCAAATCTGCATGGTAGCCCTCGCGTATATAGCCCCGGCCCGATATATTAAAGCAGATAGCCGGTGCATGACACATCTTTTCTACCACCTTTTCTATGCTCAGCTTGCCTTCGGCCACGTATTGTAGCATTAGTTGCAGGGAGTGCTGCACCAAAGGTAGTCCAGATGGTGCTTGGCTGTATGCTTGCTGTTTTTCTTCCCAGGTGTGCGGGGCATGGTCGGTGGCAATGATGTCTAGGCGGTCGTCGAGCAAGGCTTCCCAAAGCGCAGCTTTGTTATTTGCAGCTTTTATTGCCGGATTACATTTTATCAAATTGCCATACTGCTCATAATCATCGGCGGTAAAATGCAGATGATGCACACATACTTCATTGGTAATGCGTTTATCTTTTAAAGGTAGCATATTGCTAAACAATTGCAATTCCTTGGCTGTAGTGATGTGCAGTATATGCAGTCTTGTATCGTATTTTTTTGCCAGTTGGATGGCTGTAAAGCTACTTTCGAAGCAAGCTTCCACATCTCTGATTAATGGGTGAAAGCTAGCATGATTGGGGTTGGGATATTTTTCTTTATTAGCAGCAATAATCTTTTCGTCCTCACAGTGGGTCGCAATCAGATGCCCTGTTTCTGAAAATATTTTGTTTAAGGTCACAAAATTATCTACCAGCATATCACCGGTACTGCTGCCCATAAATATTTTGATGCCACAGACATCGGCAAGCCGCTCATTCATCCGCAGCACCTCCTCTGCATTATTATTAGATACGCCCATGAAGAAAGAAAAATTGGCTACTGAGCTGGCCGCCGCAATGCCATATTTTTGCTCCAGCAGAGCTGCCGTTGTCGCAGGTGGGTTAGTATTAGGCATTTCCATAAAAGAAGTGACGCCACCTGCCACAGCTGCCCTGGCTTCAGTAGCTATAGTGGCCTTATGGGTGAGGCCTGGCTCTCTGAAATGTACTTGGTCGTCTATCACCCCCGGTAGCAACCATTTGCCTTCGCAATCTATCTCGGTCACCTGTTCATAAACATTGATAGTGCTATCTATCTTTTCAATCATTCCGTTTTTGACCAGTACATCAGCTACCAGCGTTTTGCCTTCATTGACTACCTGTGCATTTTTAAATAAAATACTCTTCATTATATCTCGTTCTGAAATGTTACATTGTTTTTTGCCTCACATAGCGTCAAGCTATGCAATATAACAATAAAATAGTGGGTGTGAAAATTTTAATTTTCCTAATAATTGTCTTGCGCGTACTCTTTTATTGCGCTGCTGTTGCAGCTCTTGCACCAGTTATGTGGAGCAAAGACAGCAAGCGGACTGCAATAAAAAAGGGTTTCCGAAATCGAAAACCCTGATATTATAACCACAATATTAATTGCATTAGAAACGTTCTAAAGCGCTGAAGAAAAAGTCGCCTTCGATAGCGGCATTTTCGTCGCTGTCAGAACCGTGAACGGCGTTTTCACCGATTGATTTTGCAAACATTTTACGAATAGTGCCTTCTGCAGCTTCGGCAGGATTGGTAGCACCTATAAGCTCACGGAAATCAGCTACTGCATTCTCTTTTTCAAGGATTGCAGCTACGATAGGACCACTGCTCATAAAGTTAACCAATTCACCATAGAAAGGACGCTCTTTGTGTACAGCGTAGAACTGTCCGGCAGCAGCAGGTGTAAGTTGTGTATATTTCATTGCTACGATTCTAAAGCCTGCTTCGTTGATTTTTGCTAAAATAGCACCGATGTGGCCAGCTTGCACAGCATCAGGCTTTATCATTGTAAATGTTCTGTTGGTTGCCATAAATGGTTAATTTCTTTTTTTATTTGAGTCGCAAAATTATGAAAATCTCGCTGCATTCTTGGTAAGGAAGTGATAAAAATACCGTAAATAGTTTTAGTATCGCTCCAGGAAGGCCTGTATGGGTGTGGTATAATTATTAAACTCATAGGCCCTTGCATTTATCATAGGGCAGGGGTTAATACAAAATGATTCGCATGTCCAGGTGCCGGCAGTTTTTGTGGGCATGCAACCATCTGGGCAGGAGCTTTGGCAGATAACAACCCTGCCGGTGAGCGAGGCTGAGGTGAGCGCAATGTCTGCGCCGGACTCAAACACTTCTATGGCCATATGAGCAGACCCATCGTAGGTGCTGCCCACCAGCATATAAAAGGGTGCTCCCGTTTGCTTGTCTTCTGCCTTAATAATTTGATACTCCACCAGCTCATAATGGAGCTGAAACTGCTCCATGACTTCTATGAAATATTGTTTCACTTTTTCAATGTCTTCATTCACCGTGAGTACGCCATCGTTTTGCCTGCCCACTAGGTAGGCATCCTGTTTGCGGCATGCAGCCAAGCTTAATAGTAGTATCAGCGAAAGGAAAAGTTGTTTAATCATAATCTGCTGGATAAACGATGAATAAGCAATAAAGGTACGAAAGAAGCTTAAAACTGTATAGTTCAATGTTTTTTTGAATTTTTCATAAAAAATTTTGTTTTTCAATAAATAGCTACTTACCTTTGTGCTCCTTTAGCAATAGCGGGTGTGGTGAAATTGGTAGACACGCTAGACTTAGGATCTAGTGCCGCGAGGCATGGGGGTTCGAGTCCCTCCACCCGCACTAAAAATGCTCCGCAATTTGCGGAGCATTTTGATTTTTTGAATTATTATTAATTTTACAACACAACATTAAACAAATAAAATTGAGCTCAATGGCAACTATAGTGCGCGAACCTATTGCGAAATTGCATGAAAAACTCATCGTTAAAATTACTAAGGAAGATTACATTCCGTCTTTTGAAAAGAACTTAAAACAATACGGTAAGCAAGCGAATTTACCTGGGTTCAGAAAAGGGCACGTGCCGGCAGGTATGATCCGTAAAATGTTTGGGCAATCGGTTTTTGCCGATGCAGTAATTCAAAAAGCTAACGAACAATTGCAGTCTTATCT
Organism: Edaphocola sp.; assembly: GCA_035304405.1. Lineage (GTDB taxonomy): Bacteria > Bacteroidota > Bacteroidia > Chitinophagales > Chitinophagaceae > Edaphocola. The sequence goes on along the minus strand of DATGQB010000222.1, from coordinate 1,368 downwards.
GAATACAGAAAAGCCGGCAATCTTCGCTCAGCCAATGCCTGCAGAATCCCAAAATCTTAACTTCGATATGAACCAACCTCAGGATTATGAGTTTGTGTTTGAAATCGGTCTGAAACCTGAGTTTGAAATCAAAGCTATCGCTGATAAAAAAGGAAGCCTGAACAGATATCTCATCAACATCGATGATAAAATGTTGAATGAAGAGGTGGACAACATCCGTAAGCGTGCGGGTAAAGTGGAAAATCCTGATACTCTGGAAGAAGATTCTGATATCGTATACGCTTCTTATGAGGCTTGCGACAAAGATGGTAATGTAGCTGAGGGTACTGAAGCTACTGAAGATGTAGTGACCCTAGAAAAAATGCCTAAAAAATTACAAGAGCAGCTGAAAGGTGCTAAAACCGGTACTACTTTGGTATTTAAAGCATCTGAAGTGGCTGAAGGTGATGAGCTGAAAGAATTATTAAAAGACGCACTGAAGCAAGACCCTGAAAGCCAGGAAGCTGCTGATGGCTACTATAAACTGTCGCTGACTAAAGTGGGCCGTATAGCTATGCGCGAAATGAACGAAGAATTCTTTGAAGATGTATTCCCTGGTCAGGGTGTAAAAACTGAAGAAGATTTTAAAGCGCGTATCAAAGAAGAAATGCAGAAAGAAATTACCAGAATCGGTGATGACAGACTGCAAAACGAAATCTTTGAAATGCTGGTTCACGGTACAGAAATCGACCTGCCTGTAGATTTCTTGAAATACTGGTTGAGAAAAGGTGGAGAGAAAGAAAAATCTGAAGAGGAAGTAAATAATGAATGGCCTTCATTTGAGCATCAACTGCGTTGGACTTTGATATCTGACAAGCTTGTAGGTGATTACCAGCTTTCTGTATCTATAGAAGAGGTGAAAGAGGAGATGAGAAATCGCGTAATGGCTTATTTCGGTAATAACGCTGCTGATGCTCCTTGGTTGGAAGAGTATATCGAGAAAATGGCTAACGACGAAAATACGCTCAACGAAACTTATAGAAGACTGCTTATGGATAAGCTGTTCAAATCTGTAGCTGAAAAAATGGAAGTGCGTGACGAGGCTATCTCTCTTGAAGATTTCCAAAAGTTACCTAGCGCTCACGAAGCACATCATCAACACTAATCGCAAGATTATCGCTTCATATTGCAAGACGGCTGTAAGTTATACTTACGGCCGTCCTTTTTTATGTCTACGTATATAATGTGGGAATAGGTAATGTTATTCTAGCCCCTAAGTGGTACTTTCTCCTGTAATGGTTGGAACCACTGATACCGTAGTTGAGCGCCCATTTCTAAGTGATTCTGGCACGCGATGCAATTCCAAATCCTTGCTTCTGCATGTGAGGG
>DATGQB010000221.1:0-13761 GCA_035304405.1 Edaphocola sp. | reverse complement strand
GAGCTTTTTGTTACCTTATTAGGGCGCTGCGCTGGCCTTTAGAAAAATGTAACAATATATATCGGTGAAAAATTGTATATTGACTGCGATAGTGTTGAGAAATAAAAAGTGTTAAGTTATGAAGACGAAACAAGATATTGTAAAAGATTGGCTGCCGCGTTATACCGGATTGTCATTAGAAGATTTTGGTACTTATATCTTACTTTGTAATTTTCAAAATTATGTGGATATGTTTGCGCAGATGCACGGAGTGCCCGTGATAGGCTACAATCGTCCCATGACTTGTGCTACTGCCGGCGGCATTACCATTATCAATTTTGGAATGGGGAGCCCTACCGCGGCCACCATTATGGATTTGCTCACAGCTATCGAGCCCAAAGCAGTACTCTTTTTGGGTAAATGTGGAGGTGTAAAAAGCAAGACCAAGGTGGGTGACCTGATACTGCCCATTGCTGCTATACGCGGAGAGGGTACAAGTAATGATTATTTCCCACCGGAGGTACCCGCACTCCCCGCATTTGCTCTGCAAAAGGCTATCTCAACCACCATCAGGGATTTTGACAAGGACTACTGGACCGGTACCTGCTATACCACCAATAGACGTGTTTGGGAGCACGATGATGAATTTAAGGAGTATTTACGTAAGATTCGGGTGATGGCCGTGGATATGGAAACCGCCACCATATTCTCCGTCGGATTTGCTAACTCTATTCCGACAGGTGCGTTGCTGTTGGTTTCTGACCAGCCCATGACACCTGATGGGGTAAAAACCTCCAGAAGCGATACAGCTGTAACCAGACAGTATGTACAAGACCATCTCAAGATTGGGATTGAATCACTGAAACAGCTAATTAACAATGGTCACACCGTTAAGCACCTGCTATTTTAGCTCCAGGTCGCAATAATATTCCGGATGTAAGCTCACCGTGTTTAGCTTAGGTTTGTAATAATCTTGTTTACGGGTGCTTGCCTGTAGCCACACCGGCTCATTGTCAATTAATAGCAATACTGGCATCTCAAAATCAGCTAAGCAATGCTGCCATTGATATTGGAATCCCTCTGCTGTACGTTCCACCAACAGTTGAGGGATTTCTTTTTGCCGCAAATATTGGTTAAATACCGCTTGCAAAGGCAATCCGCTCTGAGCGATGAGAAAGGACTCAATCTCCTCGCCGCTGCATACTTTTCTTGAAAACACGTTGTTGAGGTCCTTTAGCATCTGTTTGAAGGTTTCGTCATTCTGCATCATGAGTCGGATAAGGTGCACAAGTTGTGCTCCTTTAGGATAAATGTCCGAGTTATCATTGCTGCACAAATGCTTTTGTGTCCCCTGCATTGGAGCTTTATTCTGTATCAGCTTCCTAGTGCCTATCAGGTAGTTCATCGCCTGCTGCCGTCCGTGTTTAGATTCTATATACAAGACTTCGGCATAACTGGTAAAACCTTCATGAATCCAATAATATGCAGGGTCGTTTACAGAAATATTATTGCCAAACCATTCGTGGGCACTTTCGTGAACGAGTATAAAGTCGAAGAGCAAACCCACTCCGCTGCCACTCCTGTCTTTGCCCATATAGCCATTTTGATACTGATTGCCATAAGCCACGGCCGACTGGTGTTCCATGCCTAAATAAGGGGTTTCAACCAGTTTGAAGCCATCGTTGAAGAAGGGGTAGGCACCCAACCAATCCTCGAAAATACTTATCATTTCCGGAACGGTAGCGAAGTGTGCGCGGGCTTTGGTGAAGTTTTCACTCATCACATAGTAGTCCAGATTCAGCATTCCCGCCTTGCTCTTCATTTCCTCCTGTATACGGATAAAATGGCCAATATTGAATGTGATGTTGTACAGGTTTATTGGTGCTTGTACTCGCCAGTGCCATAGATTATGCTTGTCGGCTACCGGGCGCACATTAATTAGGCGGCCATTGCCCACCGCCACTACGCCTTCGGGTACGGTATAGTATAGCTCCACGCCCTCTTCGGGCTCGTCAGAGAGCATATCCTTGCAGGGAAACCAAAGGCTGGCTCCCTCTGCCTGACAAGCCATTGCCAGCCAGCTCCTACCTTGAGCATCTCTACTTTTTACAAGTCCGCCCTGCCATGGTGCATTTTCTGCCATTCTGGGAATGCCGGAATAGTACATAGTGATACTGAAAGTATCGCCAATGCGCAGGTTGGGGTGACTGATGTAATATTTTTCGTCCTTTTTTCTGAATTTCAGCATTTGCTGGTTCGAAACCACACGCTCCATCATCATGGGCTCTTGCAGCGATACTTCCAGTTCGTTTTTAGGAGTAGCCGTGCATACAGCCTTCATGGTTACGTTTCCGGTTATATGTGCTGTGGCAGTGTCAAACTTGAGCACAAGGGCATAGTGCAGTACATTAAAATGCTGGTTGTTTTTGTTGGGGGCGCAGTCTCTGCCCAATACTTGAATGGTCAGCAGAAGCATTAATATATTGAGAGATATCGCTTTTTTCATGATTACGAAAGTGTTTTCTAAGCTAAGATAATGCATTTGCTCCGCAAGTTAAGTGCCAATGGCCATATTCAGCATGGAGCATTGTGCACGTTAACCATGGCCGGTATATATTCAATTGCGGGCCCTTTAATGTGGTGCATGTTAAGGTTTTTTTGTCTGCCCGAGGGCTGAGGCTTTAGAAAGTTTGATAAGGACCAGTACTACGGCCGACTCAGCATTTCGGGCAGAAGCAATGAAAAAGAGGCCCCTACTTGTATTGGGCCTCTTTTTCATTGCTTGGAAATTCTTATTCCACTTCCTTAAGTTCAATATCGAATCGCAAAATGCCATTAGCCGGAATGTGAGGCGGTCTGGCCTGAGGGCCGTAAGCCATACCGGATGGTATATACACCGTTACTTTTTGTCCTTTCTTCATCAATGGAAGCATAGCATCCCATCCTTTGATTACATTGCCAGTACCTACATTAAAGGTAAATGGGCTTACATGGTTAAATTTTGGATCCACATTAGAGTCAAAAACAGTGCCGTCCAGCAATGAGCCGGTGTAATTTACTGTGGCTTTTTTACCCTTTTCAGCTGCTGCGCCGGAGCCTAATTTATGTACAACATAGTAAATACCGCTTGGGTCTTTATAGGCAATCTTACCATTGGCTTTTTTGATGCCATTCTTAGGCACTGTCTGTAATTTAATTTTTTTTGCTTTCAAATGAGCTTCAATAGCCTTATTGTCGCTTTGCTGCTGAGCCACTGCCTTATCACCGGCATCAAGCAGCTCCATTTCAAATTTCAGTATAGCATTAGCACCGATATGAGGTGGTCTGGCCTGTGGCCCGTAGCATAGGGGGGAGGGCATAATGGCGATTACCTTATCTCCGGTACGCATCAGGGGCAGCATTTTGTCCCATCCTTTAATCATCTGTCCCGCACCTACTGTAAATTCGATGGGCTGAATGTGGTTGAATTGAGGGTCGGTATTGGAGTCAAACACTGTGCCATCCAGCAAAGAACCGGTATAGTTGACCGAAACCCTGTTGCCGTTTTTTCCTTCCAGACCTGTCCCTGTTTGCAATACAATATAATATAGTCCGCTACTATCGTCTTTATACGCTATTTTAGGGTTGGCGGCAATTTTACCATCAGCCGGACGAGTAGCGATTTTGATACCTTCTTTTTCAAGATAATCTTTAATCAGATTATCGTCCATAGACATTTGTTTGGCCGTGCGTTTAGCATTCTCTGCTTCTACTTCCTCTTGGTTTTTGATATCCACCATTTCGATGGTCCACTGAGCATAGTCATTGGCTTTTACCCATTCCGGTGTAGGCTGATTATTTCTGCTAAAGAAGTCCTGAGCTTTCAGTCGAAAGATAGCTATGTCACCTTTTTTCATACGCGCAATGCCCTCAAACACATCACCCTTAAACACAGGTTCGTTGATGGGTTGGTCAAAAGGCATAAAATTGTTCATTTGTCTAGAATCGATGAGTATGCTGTCACCGATTTGGAAAACCAAATGCATGGTAGCCAGGTCGCCCACGTTTCCAGTACGGGTTCCTTCGCCTTTCTTGCTGAAATGATATTCGAGTCCACTCGGGAATTGCTGAAAGTCCTGAGCGTATGATGTGCCATAAACTGATAAGCCTAGGAAGCATCCTAATATTAAATTTCTATATCTCATGGTTGTCTAAATTAAGGTATTATGATAAAAGTTGTGGGAGTAAATTTTTTAGGCGCTCTAATGTGGCCGGCATATCCTGATCGGATGAACCGCCTGCAGCGTTCATATGGCCACCACCGTTAAAATAGCTTCTTGCAAACTGATTAACGTCCAAACTACCTTTGCTTCGGAATGATAATTTTATTAGTCCGTTCTTTTGCGTGAGTAGTACAGATACGCGCACGCTCGAGATTCCTAATGGCATATTTACCAGTCCTTCTGTATCACCGGCGAGCAATTGAAAAGGTTTCATCTCCTCTTCTGTAAATGCAATAATTGCAGCTTTGCCATCTTCCAGCACTTCCATTTTCTGGTACAGTGCATAGCCAATAAATCGCATGCGCCGCTCCGACCAAGCATCGTATACTCTTTCATGGATGATACTATGCTCCAGACCTATAGACTTAAAATATGCAATCATTTCATGGACATTGGCGTTGGTGGCAGGGAATCGAAAGGAGCCGGTATCTGTCATGGTGCCGGTATAGAGGCTCACGGCAATATCGTTATTAATCAGATGCTTATCACCCGCGCGGCAAATAAAATCATATACCATCTCGCAAGTGCTACTTTTTTCCGGTATGCTGATGCCCGCATAAAAAACTTCTTCCTGAGGCTGCAGGTGGTGGTCGATAAGGATTTTGGGCAATGGGCTGTTTTGCACAGGGTTCTCTAAAGCCTTAATTCTGCCCAAGTGATTGAAGTCTAAGCAAAAAATTAAATCGCTTTCTTTGAGTATTTGCAGACTCTGTTTGGGTTCTGATTCAAAATTAAGAATGGTATCCACTCCAGGCATCCAGTGCAGAAAATCGGGCAATTCGTTGGGCACTACTACCGTTGGTTGGTGACCCTTTAGCTTTAGATAATGATACAAACCCAATGTAGAGCCAATGGCGTCAGCATCAGGTTTTTGATGTGTGGTGATAAATATTTTTTTAGCTTGTTCTAATAAAGGAAATACATGTTCAATGCTAAGCATATCAGGGCTTTTGGCATAGCTGGGCTAGCGGTTTGAAAATTGTGTAAAGATTGCGAATATAGTTATTACTTGCCTAAATTGACGATTATATCATATTCTTCTTTTGTTACAGGACATACAGAAAGTCTGCCCTGGCGGATGAGCGCCAGGTTTTGCAATCCCGGTTGAGCTTTCATTTCTTTCAGCGTCACGGGATTATTCAGGGCCTCTTCTGGTTTTAGGTCCACCGCAACCCATCTGTCATCATCAGTGGTAGGGTCTTGGTATGCGGTGCGTATCACTGAGGCAATGCCCACAACGGCCAGTCCTTCGTTGCTGTGATAGAACAATACTTTGTCGCCCACTTGCATGGCTTTGAGGTTGTTGCGGGCCTGGTAGTTACGCACGCCATCCCAGAAAGTGCTACCGTCTTTTACAAACTGTTCCCAGCTATATTTAAATGGTTCAGATTTTACCAACCAGTAATTCATATTAATCTTGTTTGCTCAATTTTGGGTTAAAAAGGTCTATTCATCATCGTTTCTACCGATATAGCGGCGCCATTTTTCGATTACGGCTTGCATATCATCAGGGATAGGTGCTTCAAAGCGCAGATGCTCGCCTGTGCGGGGATGTTCAAAACCCAACTCACGGGCATGCAATGCTTGGCGTGGCAGTAGCTTGAAGCAGTTTTCTACAAACTGCCGGTATTTGGTATAAATGGTACCCTTTACAATACGGTCGCCGCCATAAGTGGCGTCATTGAAAAGCGGGTGGCCCACGAACTTACTGTGTACCCGTATTTGGTGTGTGCGGCCGGTTTCCAGGCGATACTCCAGGAGTGAAACATAATGAAACTGCTCCAGCACCTTATAATGCGTCACCGCATGTTTGCCATGGTCACCCTCGGGATAGGCATCCATCATTTTTCTGAAACGCTGATTGCGACCGATATGGGCTACAATTGTGCCTTGTGGCTCAGCAAAATGCCCCCATACCAATGCAACATATCTTCTGTGGATGCTATGCTTGCGGAACTGAGCAGATAAATGCTCAATCGCTTCAGGGGTTTTTCCTAGTAGCACCAGACCACTTGTGTCTTTGTCTATGCGGTGAACCAGCCCAATGCGCGGCAGGTCTATGATTCGGGTTTTGTCCTCCTCTGGATTGAGGTACCAAGCCACGCCATTTACAAGTGTACCTGAGTAATTGCCACAGCCGGGGTGAACCACCATGCCCGCCGGCTTATTGATGACCAATACGTCCTCATCTTCATACACTATGTCCAGATTCATGGGTTCCGGTACAATATCTGTACGGTCGGGATGTCTTGTTTCCAGATACACTATTTCCATCCCGGGCTTTACCTTTACATTGGCTTTAGTAGGCTTACCGTCTACAAGAATCATTTCATCATCAATAGCCTGCTGCACTTTGCTTCTGGTAGTACCCTCCACATGCGACATGATATATTTATCTATGCGCACCGGGCTTTGGCCCTTATCTACTATTAATCTTGCTCTTTCTTCTATTTTGGCGCTGCTGTCTCCTGCTTCTTCAGACTCTTCGGTGTCATCCCAAAGCTCTTCTTCCCAAACGTTTTCCACCATGATTAAAAAATTTTGTTGCGAAAATACAATTTCTTCCACTAGTGTGGCAGCAGAGTGCCGACTTACTTACGGATTTAAATGAATTATAAGAAATTAAGATAGCGGAGCTTGTCTCTTTGGTCGGTAAAGTTTACAAATTGGTATTAGCTAGCTAAATTTCCGCTTCCACGCATGCTTTTTGGGAAAAGTTTAAAAGAGCCTGGCCCAAATTTTGCTGTATATTTACAGGATAAAAGAAGCAATTATGAAAGTATCAAAGTTTACTGTAGGATTGGTTTGTGGAGCTGTCTTGGGTGTTTTGTTCGCCCCGGCCCCAGGAAGTACCAGTAGAAGAACAGTTGCAGATGCAGCTTGCAAAGTAAAGAGAAGCTTTAAGCGCTGGTTTGGTGATGATTTGGAAGATTTGGAAGAGCTGAAGGCATTGCTGGCAGATGCGGCAGCACCTTTGGCTCCGGCAGACCGTCAGCGTTTATTGCAACTGATTGAAAATAATCAGAAAGCGTTAAGAGACTTGGACTTATAAGTTTTAAGGCTGGCTTAATTACAATTGAAAATCATTGATTAACTAATGCACGCATTGCTACCTTCTGTGTTGCGCAATGGACATTGTTGCCTTGTCGCAGGTGCTAGGATAACTTTACTTGCTGTATTTGACCGCATACGCAGTAATTATTTCAAGGCTAGTAGGTTTATAAAGGTATCGATGACTTCAAAAATATATGTAGGGGCTTTGTAATTTTGCGTGAGGAATAGTAGCGGATACCCCGCAGCGAGCAGCGAGCGAGGAGTGGGAGTGCATAGCCCGCCCCGCCGTGGTCGAGCACCAAAAATCTTTAACTGCCAGTGTTTCGTAATAAACTATTTTACGGGAAGCTGGCGCGGCGGGACACGCCCAAAATAAAATTTAGCATTAACAAAGGTTACGATACGAAAAAGGGCCCCGAGTGGAAGCCCTTTTCTATTTTGATGTGTTACAATCAATTATTTTACGCTAATAGCCATTTTGCGCGCAGCCATAGACTGATATACAGCATAGGCACCAAACAAAACTCCGCTAAATGCTACATCACTAATCAGTGTGTTTCTGTAGAAAGGGATACCCATTTCCAGGCAGGTCATTAGACCACCGAAGTTCATCGGGTACATTGCAGGAATAGCTTCAGTAGCGAAGTAGCCGGCGAACCAAGTGCCGAAATTGGTGATGAGGAAGAATGCTACAGAGCTAGCGATGGAAAAGCCCAACACGTTCAGTACTGATACTCGCTTCATGAATTTTGACATGAGCACGATAACCGCTACCGCGCCATATACAAAGTACTGAGACGCATCATAAAAACCGGAACCTGCCCTAAGTTCAAGATACAGATCGGTTGCGAACAAAGCTGCTATAGGCAGTAAGAAAGCAAAAGGTTTATTTTTGAAAATAGCCCCGCTAAAAAGACTGATGGCACCGATGCTTGCGAAGTTGTGCCACTGATTTTCGAATGAAAGAATGCGCATAGCAACGGCAAAAGCAACTAAAGCCGTACAAAACAATAAAGTCTTTTGTGAATTGTTCATCTTTTTACTCCTTTTTTACTGGTAAGAGCGACAAAGTTAATGTAAAATCTATTATTGCTTCCAAATAATTTATGGCAGTGCGTTAGTTTTCCTAGCTGCAAAACGTGGCGAGGGCTTGAAGCCTGCAAGGCACACTTGTGCAATGAGGATGGTCGTAGGTGAACAAATATGCCGGACCCGCCCCTCAATAATCTTTGCAGTTGCGCATAATTCCATTAATTTGCGGCAGACCAAAAAGACATTGATGAGTAAATTCATCGCTTTTTTTAAGAAATTTCCATCTGCTGCTATTGCCGCTATGCTCATCACTCTCGTGAGCTTAGTGGCTGTTTTTGCCTATCCTTTGGCACCTGATGCCTCACCCAATGCGAATAATATGATGGTGGAGCTGAGTGCCAAGCCTGCCGGATATAAAAAGACTTTTCTGAAAGTGCCTAAAGCTCAGCAGCCGGAGCAGCGCTCCTGGTTGGCAGCGATGTTTTTAGGCAAACCGGAACAATACCATTGGATTCCGATAAATGGCTGGGTGTTGCTACTGGATGGGGTACAGGTCAGACATTATATTGACGATCAACTTGAGGATAATCTAGCCTTTAGTTATGATGAGCTGGGCGTATCTGGCAATCCGGCAGAGGTGAAGAAGCTGCTGGTGACCAAATCATTTCCCTTGGGTACCGACCGCTATGGCAGAGACATACTTTCACGACTGCTTATAGGGGCCAGAGTGAGTATGGGGGTGGGTATTGTATCGGTTCTGCTCTCATTATCTATAGGTATCTTTATGGGTACCATAGCTGGCTGGTTTGGCTCCTGGGTAGACTATATCGTGATGTGGTTTGTGAATATTCTCTGGGCAATACCTACCTTGCTGCTGGTTTTTGCCATTACCCTCACTATAGGTAAGGGTTTCTGGGAGGTGTTTATTGCAATTGGTCTGAGCTCTTGGGTGTCTGCAGCAAGGCTTATCCGCGGGCAAGTAATGCAGCTGAAAGAGATGGATTATATCGTTGCAGCCAAGGCATTAGGTTTTAAAGACTGGCGCATTATTTTGAAACATATTTTGCCCAATATAGCCGGGCCGATAACCGTAATCGCCGCATCAAACTTTGCTACCGCTATACTTGTTGAGGCCGGACTTAGCTTTTTGGGAATAGGGGTGCAGCCGCCCATGCCTTCCTGGGGCTTGATGATTAAAGAACATTACAACTTTTTAATTGCAGGAAACCCGATGGCTGCACTGATTCCGGGCTTTGCCATAATGTTGCTGGTATTGGCCTTCAATATTCTGGGCAATGCTATTCGCGATGTTTTGGATGTGAAAAATTAATTAAAAGGTTATATTTTAGCTAATTAAATATATTAACTGATAGAATCAACATAGCAATTACATGTCATTACACGCCATTTGGAAAGATAAGCCAACGAAGGTGCTGATGGTCATTACAGCATTTTTTGTTACCAATGCTATCCTCGCAGAGAGTATAGGCGGTAAGCTGTTTTCGCTGGAGGCGGTATTGGGTTTGGAGCCATCCAATTTTACCTTATTGGGCGCTGAGGGCTTGAGTTATACGCTCACATGTGGCGTGTTGCTCTGGCCTTTGGAGTTTGTGATTACAGATATTGTTAACGAATATTTTGGTCAGAAGGCCGTAAAGCGAATCACATACATAGCCGTGTTTTTGATTTTGTATGCCTTCTTGGCATTCTATATGGCCATAGGCGTGCCGGCGAGTTCGTTCTGGCAGGGTAGTCAGGCAGCCAATGGGGTACCCGATATGCAAGCTGCATTTAGTGCTATTTTTGGGCAAGGAATGTGGATTATCCTGGGTAGTCTTACAGCATTTTTGATTGGTCAACTAGTAGATGTATTTGTGTTTCACAAAATCAAGCAGAAGACCGGCGAGCGGCATGTGTGGTTAAGGGCCACCGGATCTACAGTGGTAAGCCAGCTGGTGGATAGTTTTATAGTATTGTTTATTGCATTCAAGATTGGTAATGGCTGGAGCTGGCAAATGGTGCTGGCCATATGCCTCATCAATTATAGTTATAAATTTGTCATGGCGCTGTTGCTCACTCCTGTGATATATATTGTTGAGCGCAGGTTAGATAAGTATTTTGGGCCGGAACTGGCGCAAAAGATGAAAGAAGAGGCAATGCTGAAAAAATAATTATGGCAAAAGGTTGGTGTATTTTAGGACTATTTTTCTTGTTCGTGTCGGCTGAGCAGAGTTTGTATGCGCAGGCAGATAGTGCAATGGTTGCGCCGCCGGTTGAAGAAGAATTTTTGGAAAGCGATGCCTATTACGAAGAGTTTGTAGAAAGCGATAACAGCAGCCAAAGTATTATCGAGTTCGAGGGATTTATGTATATGGATGGGGTGAGGGAGCTAAAGACCTTAACACGCCATATTGATGATGCGGCCTTTGCTGATATGAAAAACCAGAACGGTTACACATATTACAAGGAGCTTCCTGCAGAGTCGGAGAATGTAGTGCCACAATCGAGTGGACTTTGGGACTGGCTGGAGAAATTTTTGGTATGGCTGTTTACCTTTCTCGAATCAGACCTGGGCAAGTTGTTGCTTTGGATTGCTGTTGCATTAATTACGCTGTTTTTGTTGAGCCGATTTTTGTTTAAAGTTAAATTGAGCCAGCTATTTCAATCTACTAAGCTAGGTGGCAATTTAGCAGATGCGGCCGAGTCGGAAGAACAATATCCTGAGGATATCGCTCAAAGTATTCGAGAGGCAGAAACTAGTGGGGACTGGCGTACTGCCGTGAGCTTGTTGTTTAAAGACCTTATAGTTCGCATGAAGGAGCAGGGTATGATAAGCAATAGCCCGGGAGTGCCCAATTTTGAAATATTGCAATCATTGCGGGCTACCGATTATCATCACTCCTTTAAGCAGTTGCTACATCATTATGAGTATATCTATTATGGCCATTATGATATCGGCTCGGCAAAATACTATGAGGTGAAAAATATTTATGAATCCATCAAGGCAAAGCTATAAATGCTAAAAAGACTATGCTACATAATACTTGCTTTGCTATGGTTCCAGAGTTGCCGGCAGAGTACAGACCAAGTTAAGACCGACTGGCGAAAGCGGTATAGTGCCTCGTCTCAAGCCCCCTATGGCTTTAGTCTTATGGGAGCCAGCATGCCCCATTTGTTTAAAGGTGCTGAGTTCAAAAACGTAACTGTTGGCAGTAAAATATTTATGGAGGACTATCCAAATGCTAAAGCTGCTTATGTACTCCTAGCAGGTTCTGTGGATTTCAGCATGCGGGAGCTCGATTATTTCAGCCGTTGGATAGGACGGGGGAATGATGTAGTGATTGTGAGCGAACGTTTTGGTGAACGGCTGCTGGGCTATCTGAATCTTAAAGACAGCAGATACTGGCACATGGTGCATGATGGCTCGGTGGCAGATGATATGGATCAATCTAAAGACACTTCAGATTATTATCAACAGTTTGAGTTGTTTCAGGTCGATGGAGGGCAGAGGACCTTTACCATTGGAGCCTATCGGCAAAAACTAGTATCGGCGTATTTTGAAATTAATTCCGGGACGGCCTCAGCCGACAGTTTCGCGTTGCTTTACCGACCTATAAGTACTTTTGAAACCAATAAGTACAATGCGCTAATGTTTAGAATAGGTGCGGGACGGCTTATACTGATGAGTACTCCGCTGGTCTTAAGCAATTATTCCTTACTGCAGGGCGGCAATAAAGCATACTTAGAACAATTGATGTCCTATGTGAGTCCGGATGTGGCATCGGTATATTTTGCGGTGGGCCAGGAGCGAGTAGCCGATCACTCAGTATGGTCTATTTTGTGGCAGTACAAGAGTATCAGGTGGGCTATGATACTGGCCTTGGTAGGTGGGCTCGCCTATGTGCTCTTTAACTTGCAACGGAGGCAAAATGTGATACCGGTGGTCAAACCTTTGTCTAACGATTCCCTTTCCTTTGTAGAGACGATAGCCAATCTGTATTATACCCGGCACGATAATCGCAATCTGGCATTGAAAATGATTCAACATTTTCTGGAGCACCTGCGTAGCCAGTATAAGATGGACACAAGTGTACTGGACAACAATTTCAAGACCCGACTGATAAGACGGCTCGGTGCCAGTGAAGCAGATGTTGCTGCTTTGCTGTATGATATTAAGTGTGTGCAGGAAGATACTGTGATTGTGGATGATAAATTTTTGTACCGGCTTTATAAAAACATTCAAAAAATTAATAAATTAGGCAAATAATCAAATGATGGAAGCGCAAAATATACCTGAACAAGATTCAAGCTACGGCAATAAAATCCCCATTGATTCCGTGGGCGAAATCATCGAGCGAGTACGCAAGGCTTTGCATACTATTATAGTAGGACAGGAGGTTGTATCTGAACTATTACTTACAGCCTTGCTGGCCGATGGTCATGTACTGCTCGAGGGAGTGCCGGGTGTAGCCAAAACGCTTACCGCTAAGACATTGGCCAAACTTATTCGGGCTCGATTTAATCGCATACAGTTCACTCCTGATTTGATGCCTTCTGATGTGCTGGGTACCAATGTATTCAACCCACAGACTGCCCATTTTGAATTCAAACAGGGGCCGATTTTTGGCAACATCATTCTGATTGATGAAATAAATCGCGCACCGGCCAAAACGCAGGCAGCCCTCTTTGAGGTGATGGAAGAGCGTCAGGTAAGCTCCGACGGACAGGTATTTACAATGGAGCCCCCGTTTCTGGTGATTGCTACACAAAACCCGATAGAGCATGAAGGTACCTATCGACTGCCGGAAGCTCAGCTCGATCGTTTTTTGTTTAAAATCGAGGTGGACTATCCAAGCCCAGCTGAAGAACTGCATATGCTGCAAAATCATCATCAGCGTGGTGGTCAGCAATTGCTGCCTCAACTGCAGCCGGTGGTGAGTACCGAGGAGCTGGCATTTTGCCGTTCGGTGGTGGGCGATGTGACTGTAGATGAAAAAATTCTAAAGTATATCACTCAAATTACTGCTGCTACCCGAGAGCATCAGGCTTTGTATTTGGGAGCTTCGCCCCGAGCCAGTATCGCCTTGCTTAATGCAGCCAAAGCCCTGGCTGTTTTGCGAGGCCGTGGTTTTGTAACACCCGAGGATGTGCAGTATGTATGTCCACCGGTGTTGCGTCACAGAATTGCCCTCACCCCGGATCGCGAGATGGAAGGAGCCACTGCAGACGATGTGCTTAAGGAAATTACTACCCGAATAGAAGTGCCGCGCTAGTGAGTCACTAGCATAGAAAGTGGTTAAACCCAGATTACGCATTAGACTCTTTATATAAAATTATTCTTGCTTCTAATCCACTTCAATAGCTCAAAAACCATAATTTATTATGCTTTTTTCACTATTTTGTGGATTATTTGCCATAATAATTTTCTTTTAAA
>DATGQB010000220.1:0-5359 GCA_035304405.1 Edaphocola sp. | reverse complement strand
AATTTAAAAGAAAATTATTATGGCAAATAATCCACAAAATAGTGAAAAAAGCATAATAAATTATGGTTTTTGAGCTATTGAAGTGGATTAGAAGCAAGAATAATTTTATATAAAGAGTCTAATGCGTAATCTGGGGTAAATTTGTGCATAGACATTATGGCTAGAGTTACCTCAGAGCACGTCGAAACGACTAGGACTTGGCAGAGAGCCAGCGTGCAAACCCCTAGCCTGCCGCACACCAGAAGTCGAAAAATTGGCGCAATACTGCCGACTAATCATACGGGCATCTTCTTGAGAAAAACCTACCTTGAAGGGAAGACGGAAGCCCAGATTTTCCCCAGGCAAGGATGATTCCCTATCTGGCGAAAAGAACTAAAGACAATTTAATTTTAACGCTGAGATAAGGTTATTTATATGGCAATGACGGTTAACTTTGCTGAATACCTAAAAAGCAATCACTTGGCAAAATGAGTGGCGCTACATTAAAAACATGAAAAAGAACTTTAAACTTATAGTTATACTGATATGTCTTTCCCTGTTTGGGCTGATGTTCATCCAGTTTAACTGGGTAAAAACCAACATGGAGGTACAACGGATTCGTTACGACATGGAGGTAAATACCGTACTGCACGAATCTCGAAAAGACATTACCAACCGCCTAGCTCAGATTAGAGGATACAATCCGCGCCTATCAGGAGAGCTAGATTATACCATCGCCAATAGCCTGTGGAATAGCGTGCGCTTACTACCTTCTGACGAGATTTATAGCATTATACAAAAGCATATGGCTCAAGAGAAAATAAAACTGCCATTTGCCTACTGCATTGTAAATGAGCTGATGGGAACTATAGAGAACAGCTCTCCCAACTTTAGTGTGGATATGCACCGCACCCCATATAGAATCAGAGCCACTCAAAACGGCTATACCATACTATTGTATATCGAAGAACCTAAAAATTATATCACACAGCGTTCGGCATGGATGATAGGAGCATCGGCTTTATTCACCATTATCATCATTACCGCATTCGCACTCACGGTGCGCACCATGTTGAATCAGAAAAAACTTGCAGAAATCAAGTCTGACTTTATCAACAATATGACGCATGAGTTCAAGACACCACTGGCCACCATATCTTTAGCCTCAGACGCATTGGCCTTGGAGAAAGTGCGGAACAATCCTGAGCTGCTCAACTATTACTCCGGCATCATAAAATCTGAAAATAAGCGGATGAATAAGCAGGTAGAAACCATTTTACAGGCCGCTCAAATAGACCGCGATGAGCTAAAACTGAACCTACAACGGACTAATGTGCATGAGGTGATTGAAAAAATGGTGGAGAACTTTGACATTCAGGTGCAACAAAAAAATGGCAACATTACCAAACATCTGAATGCCGTCAAATGCTGCATCATGGCTGATGAGGTGCATTTTTCCAACATCATATACAACTTAATGGATAATGCTGTGAAATATTCCAAAGAGCAGCTGACTATAGACATAACCACCAGCAATACCAAAAACGCATTGGTGATTAAGATAAAAGACAATGGTATAGGCATGAATAAAGAGACCGTATCCAGAATATTTGAAAAATTCTACCGTGCTCATACCGGTAATATTCATGATATTAAGGGATTTGGATTGGGACTCAGTTATGTGAAGACCATTGTAGAATCACATCAAGGAAAAATAAAAGTGGATAGCGCATTAGGCAAAGGCAGCACATTTACTTTAGAATTTCCTTTAGCAGAATAAATAATCTTAAATTTGCCAGCTTTGTAAATTTACTTTTCACCATTTGCATATAATATAAGAGAGAATGAAAATTGCAGTCGTTGGTGCTACCGGACTGGTTGGCAGCACTATGTTGCGCATTTTGGAAGAGCGCAATTTCCCAGTTTCTGAAATCATACCCATAGCTTCTGCAAAATCTGCAGGAAAGAAAGTGAGCTTTAAAGGAAAAAATTATCCCATAGTAGGTATCGAGGAAGGGCTGGCACTATCACCACAGATAGCACTCTTCTCGGCCGGTAGTGCCTTGTCGCTAGACTGGGCTGAAAAATTTGCCGCAAAGGGATGCTTTGTGATAGACAATTCCTCTGCATGGAGAATGCACCCCGAAAAGAAATTAATTGTGCCCGAAGTGAACGGCCACACACTCACTGCAGCAGATAAAGTAATAGCCAACCCTAACTGCTCTACTATACAAATGGTAATGGTATTGCATCCACTACACCAGCGCTATGGAATTAAGAGAGTAGTCGTGAGCACATATCAGTCCGTGACCGGCAGCGGCCAAAAGGGCGTGGACCAGCTCTGGGAAGAACGCAAGGGCAATGAAGCAGGCGCAGACTGCTACCCACACCAAATAGATTTGAATGTAATACCGCATATTGACAGCTTCCTGGAAGACGGCTACACCAAGGAGGAGGCCAAAATGATTTTTGAAACCAAAAAAATCATGGGAGATGCAAGCATCAATGTAACGGCCACTACCGTGCGCGTACCCGTAATGGGCGGGCATAGTGAGAGTGTAAACATAGAGCTGCACCACAGCTTTGAAATTGCAGATGTAAAAGCGCTGCTACAACAGAGCCCGGGTATCATAGTTAAAGATAATATTGATGCCAATGAATATCCTATGCCACTGGATGCAGCAGGCAAAGACGAAGTATTTGTGGGCAGAATTAGAAGAGATGCAAGCATAACCAACGGTTTGAACTGCTGGATAGTAGCGGACAATCTGAGAAAAGGTGCTGCCACCAATGCCGTGCAAATAGCCGAGTTAGTTTTAGAAAACAATTTAATCTAACAAAAAGCCATTTTCTGGTATTATTACCTATAAAGACGCATCGCTTATATGTATAATAATTTATTTTTCAAAAATTATACTTAAAGTCCCAACGATTCTTTACATTTATACTGTCTTAATGAAGACTAATGAGGTAAAAGGCCTTGGTTAAATCCTTTTTAAACACCATATTTTTTTAAACTTTAAGTACATGAAAAAAGTTTATTTATTGTTGACCCTATTAGCCTGTTTCTTTACCCGAACCGGTACTGCACAAATCGGGCTAGCCTATGACGACACTTTAATTTGTCGGGGCGCTACCATAACCATGTCCGCGTCATTTACCGGCTTGGTGGGAAACATTGCACTGGATGATATTTATGACAATCAGCCCGCTGACATTGGATTCCCTTTTGTATTCTATGGTCAGACGTTCACACAATGTCTGATATCTGCAAATGGATACATTACATTTGATGTGGCTGGTAAAATCGGCCAACACTCACCCTACACATGGTCATCAGCCGTAACCGGCGGCCATGCCAATAACATCGTTGCCCCAGGTTTCCAAGACTTGTGGCCCCCTCAGGGTGGTAGCATCAAATATCAGTCTTTTGGTACTCCAGGCAACAGAAGATTCGTGGTAGAATGGTGTAATATGCCCAAATACGGTTCTTCTTGTGTGCAACATAGAGTTACCATGCAGCTGATATTGTATGAAACAACCAATATTATTGAGTTTCACGTAAAAAGCTTGCCGGGTAGCCCTGGTTGTCCGAGCGCTTCTCCAAACGAAGCCATCCAAGGTATTCGTACTACCAATGGCGGCCTCAATGAGATGTACACTCCCGGTAGAGGTCCTGGTATGAACTGGGGCGCTGTGGGCACAGCTAATGACGCTGTACGCTACACGCCAATTGCAGCCGCACCTTTTTATGTGCTGGATACCACTATTCCTTTCAATCCATGGTTGATCATCGAAAACGTAAACAGCTCTCAACTGAAATGGTATGATGCGAATAACAACTTCTTGGGTCAGTCTGCATCTATCACAGTAACTGTTAACGACCCTCCATCCCCGGCTCCAAGCACCTACTTTGTAGTAGAATATACCGGTAAAGCAGGATGTGACACCAGCCAGACCTATTCCTTCTTTGATACTGTAAATGTTCGCTTCAGCGATATCAAAACTTACCACACTGCATCTATGTGTGCGGGCTCTACTTACGACTTCTTTGGCCGTACGCTGTTCGCTCCTGGCACTTATGATACTGTGTTTAAAACCATAATCGGTTGTGACAGTACTTATGTGCTCACACTGAATATCGATCCGCTACCGGATGCTACAACTAACTCCGGCCCTGTGGTGCGGATTTGTCAGGGTGCTACACATACTTTCTCTGTAGGCCAGGTGGCAGGATATACTTACCAATGGACCAGAGATGGCATAGCTATTGCCGGCGCCAACAGTACTACATATAATGCCAACCAGCCGGGTACCTATAGAGTAGAGGTAACTTCAGATAAAGGCTGTAAGCAAATATCTTCACCTACCAATCTGATTATTGCACCTAATCCAACCGTACGCATTAATTACGTGAGCGAAGAAGCTATCTGCGCAGAAGATACCATCACATTGCATGCTTCTGCTCAAGGTGAAAACATAGAATATGTATGGTTCCCAGAAGAGTATTTCTTCAGACCTCCGGGCAATTCGAAACTTGATGAAGTAAAAGCTATCGTTCCTAAATCAGGATATGTAGGCGTGAAGGTTATCAATCAGGATTTGTGTACCGCTACAGACTCTATCTATATTAGTGCAGAGCCATGCTGTGAGTTATTCATGCCAAATGCCTTCACTCCAAACAATGATGGCAAAAACGACTTCTTCCTGCCTAAATTACAAGTGGGTCAGAAAGTGATTCTGTTCCAGGTGTATAACAGATACGGACAATTGCTGTACGAATCTACACACAACGACACCAAAGGATGGGATGGCCGCGATATGAATGGCAATGAAGTAGCAGGCGGCGTATATATGTACGCACTCAAATACTCTTGCTCTGATGGTCAAAACTATGATACTTCAGGCGATGTAACCTTAATGAGATAATCTCATTGCAATAATACATAAAATAGAAGAGGCTGTCTCGAAAGACAGCCTCTTCTATTATGCATACACCCTTACCAAGCCTTGCAGTAAAATTACTTAAAACCAAGCCTGCACCTCAGAAGCACCATGCAGACTGGAATGCCGATGCCAGCCTCAGGTCTGTACCACTTATAAGCAGGGCGGATGAGGGCTGAATTCCCTTCGCAACCTGCACTTAGTATCAATATTTACTTGCGCTACGGCTCACTTGTACTGCAAGTCCTCGAAGGGCTTTACTCAGCTGAGCACGGCT
The DNA here is from genome assembly GCA_035304405.1 of Edaphocola sp. Lineage (GTDB taxonomy): Bacteria > Bacteroidota > Bacteroidia > Chitinophagales > Chitinophagaceae > Edaphocola. Next base: position 159 of record DATGQB010000220.1, on the reverse strand, counting down.
TGGGGCTTTCGTACTTGCCCCTCACATGCAGAAGCAAGGATTTGGAATTGCATCGCGTGCCAGAATCACTTAGAAATGGGCGCTCAACTACGGTATCAGTGGTTCCAACCATTACAGGAGAAAGTACCACTTAGGGGCTAGAATAACATTACCTATTCC
>DATGQB010000219.1:0-7021 GCA_035304405.1 Edaphocola sp. | reverse complement strand
TACCCAGTATGCTATAAATATAAATACCGTAGGCATGCGTACATCTTTAATGCCTCTGAGATTGCCCGCACTCACTGCCTGCGAGGCATCGGATATCTGAAATATACCCGCTACAAGTAGCAACACTGAGGCTAGCTGTAGCACGGCATTATTGCCTGCTCCATCTTTTAGAAACAATGTTGGCAGATGCGTTCTTAAGCTTACAAAGAATATAGCACAAACCGTGCCATAAATCAATGCAATATACAAACTGCTCCTCCCAATGGTGCCAATTTTGTTCCACTGCTGCCCTCCATACGCATTACTTACCCTAATAGAGCCCGCCTGACTCAGCCCCATCGATACCATAAAGGTAAATGCGGCACATCGCAGGGCTATCTGATGTGCAGCCAGTTGTTCGCCCCCAAAAGTCCCTACTATTATTGCAGATACTGCAAATACTCCGGCTTCCATACCTATCTGCAAACTACTAGGTATGCCAATGTCTAGTAGCTCTTTAATCGTTTTTTTCTTGATAAACCACTGCTGCTGGCGCAGACTTATATATGGCCGGTATATCTTGTGGCGCAATATCACATAAGCCAAGGCTATAAAAATCGCACTGCGAGAGATAAGGGTGCCATAGGCTGCACCTACCATTTCCATTCTGGGAAAACCCCAGTTGCCATAAATCAGCAGCCAGTTGATAAATACATTTAGAGGTAGCGATATTACCGAAAGCACCATAGCGGTTTTGGTGTACTCCAGCCCGTCAGTAAATTGTTTCAGGGTCATAAACAGTAGCATGGGTATTATAGAAAGCCCCATCACGCTCAGGTAGGGTAGCGACAGCCTTGCTATCTCAGGGTCCTGCCCTAGGTGAAAGACCACATTTTTTCCCAGCTCTATGCCTGCACAAACCAGTAGGGCCACAATGGTGCAGAGCCAAAAGCCATTGTATAGATAGTGTGACACCGCCGCAGTGTCATTCTTGCCTTTTGCCATTGATACCATTTGCGATACAGACATGGTGATGCCTATCCCTATCACAAAAGGAATATTTATGACGCTCAGCGCCAGCGCCGAGGCCGCTACCTGTTTGTAACTTTCATCGCCAAGTGCTCCAATCATAACAGTGTCTATGATATGCAGCATCATTTGCGCCAGTTCTCCAAATATTATAGGCAGGGCCAGCTTTACTGTTTTTTTCGATTCTACTACTAATGTCATATGCCCTTCTTAAAAAGGGCAAATTTAAGTTTTCGCTGTGCAACGGGCTTTTTAAATTATTGTTATTGTGTTACAAAGTGTCGATGCTTATTTTTTCAAATGATTTCATTTCGGCGTTCCCCGCCGCAAAGGGTAGTCCTCTGCCCACTTCAGCATGATGGTTTTGGAGGGCAGAGGAGCGCCTGGGTTGGAGCATTTTTGCGGCGGGTCGGGCCATCCTCTGCAAGTCCTCGCAGCGCAAGCTTTGAGTGTATGGTCCTTTTCATCGTTTGTTTGAATCACTAAGTGTCCCCGACCATGATTTGGGAGCAATCATGCGCTGCTGCGGGCTTTCCATTGCTGTCCCTTACGCTCGTGGGGTGCTTTGGCGCATAGCCCAATTTTCCAGAATATCAGCCTAAAACTCCAAAGTGATTTTGGTTGCCGCGCCTTGAATGGCTCCGTAAAACCCAAAAAGGGCGACCCAAGATAGCGCCGCCCTTAAAGTATATTATTACACCACCGGCTTTATGGGAGTATAAGGTTAAAAGCTACAATGCCTGCGATTAAAATCAGATTGAAAAGTTCGGGCATCCATCTTGGCTTTTTGATATACCATAGCTGCGTCAGCATCAAGGCCATAGGTACCATTATCACATGCCAAATCTGAGTGCCCATTTTGTACAGACCCAAGGTAGAGCACATTGCAAAAACAAGCAGGAGCAAGCTCACCCACCACATTTTTTTTATCTGAAATAGCATCCTGTCCATTTGTCTGCTCAGCAGTATGATGCTTATCAAAAGCATTAGGGCCAATAAGCTCAACGCCATGACCACTTTTTGCTCCAATATGAAGTACAGGTCTAAGTCGGGAGAGAATGCCTTTGATACCATATACATACTATCTGTCAGATAGGCTAGCCCTATAAACAAATATACAGGCGTTGCTACCCCCAACAGTGTTACCATCCATTCGGCAGGCTGGTAGGCGCGCAGAATAGCTATGGCAATGACTGCATAAAACAGAAACCAGAAATTGGGCAGATTAAAAATTGTCAGCAGCCCTAAGACAAAACCTACATTAAACAGTACTTTGCGCACGTTGATATCCGAATAGGTGTGAAAAACCAAATTCAGCATGATAATTATCAGCCAGTTGTTCATCATTTCCACACTCAGGTTGGTCCATTCTGGCAAAAGGCTGGTAATCAATATGTAAGTATAAGCGGGCAAATAGGTGCGCTCCGAAAAGAGGTGAAACTCATTGCACACATAATTGAGCAGCAATCCTTGTAGCGTGATGTTGATGACGCTAATCAAATAGTAAAAGTAACTGCCACTACCCAGAATGCTGCTGCTCTTTTTGAGCATCAACTGCCAAAGCACTTGATGGTCTAAGGTGCTGGAGCTCAGCTCCGTAGTAAAAAATGGTAGTTTCAATAACGCCGCAGTGATAAATAATATCAGCACTGCATACGGATTTTGATTTCTAAAAAGTTTCAGCACAGTATTTAGTATTTGAAGGCTTCTCTGCTTTTTCTCTAATGCGAATATCGGAAATATACCCAAAATCTTATTTTGTCCTTTATATTTATCTTTTATTACTAACTTTGCGCCGTTATGCAAATTCAGTTGTTAAAATCGAAGATTCATCGCGTTACTGTTACCGAAGCTAACCTTAATTATATTGGTAGTATTACTATTGACGAGGATTTAATGGACGCTGCCAACATCATTGAAAATGAAAAGGTTCAGATCGTGAATATCAATAACGGTGAGCGCTTGGAGACCTATGTCATCAAGGGTGCCAGAGGAAGCGGGCAAATTTGCTTAAACGGACCTGCCGCCAGAAAAGTAACTCCCGGTGATATGATTATCATTATTTCCTATTGCACGATGGACTTTGAAGAGGCTAAAAAATACGAACCTAGAATCATTTTCCCAGGCGAGCACAATAAACTGTAAATAATTATTCGCTAACCTTATAATTGTGCGCATCCGCAGGGGCGCACTTTTTTTGTCGCTGCTATATTCTTTTTGTACATTAGCGAAAAACACTCCATCTGCTACGGCAAGTATTGGGTTAAATTTATCTCCTGTAATGAAGCAGAAAACCGCATTTTTTTGTCAAAACTGTGGCCATGAATCCCCTAAATGGGCAGGAAAATGCCCAAACTGTGGGCAGTGGAACACTTTTGTCGAAGAAAAAATTCTTCCAACACAACCCAAAACTGAAGCCGCCGCAGTATGGCTCGATTCAGAGCAGCTAAAGGAAAATTCTAGGGCGCAAAGCATATCTCAAATTCAGGCTACAGAGGATATCCGCCTGCAACTTCCTGATGAAGAATTAAATCGTACCCTGGGTGGAGGGTTGGTACTAGGTTCGGTAACTCTTGTAGCCGGAGACCCCGGTATTGGTAAATCTACTCTGTTTTTACAAACCGCCCTGCATGCCAGGCATCTGAAGGTCTTATATGTCTCAGGTGAAGAGAGCGCCCATCAGATTAAAATGAGGGCAGAACGATTGGGCGTAGCCGCTCCTCATGTATATTTACTTACAGCCACCAATTTGCAGACCATTTTTGCAGAACTAAAAAAAGTGCAGCCAAACTGGGTAATCATTGATTCTGTTCAAACGCTGGAGTCTCCTCTGCTGGATAGCCCGGCCGGAAGTGTAGGGCAAGTGCGTGCAGTGGCTGCAGCACTGAACAAATACGCTAAACAAACGAGTGTGCCGGTTACAATAATTGGGCATATTACAAAAGACGGGGTGATTGCAGGCCCCAAGGTATTGGAGCATATGGTTGATACCGTATTGCAGTTTGAGGGCGACCGACATTATGCCTATCGTATGCTACGCACGCTCAAAAATCGTTTTGGATCCACCGCTGAATTGGGAATCTACGAAATGACCCACAAAGGATTACGAGGGGTAACCAATCCATCCGAAATATTATTGAGTGATAATGAAGAAGAACTGAGCGGTATCGCACGTGCCGTAACCATCGAAGGTATGCGCCCCCTCATGATAGAGACACAGGCTCTCGTGGCGCAGGCTGTGTATGGTACCCCGCAGCGCACCACAAATGGTTTTGACCTGCGCAGGCTGCAGCTTTTGCTCGCAGTGCTCGAAAAGAGAGGAGGTTTCCATTTCGGCATGAAGGATGTATTTCTCAATATCGCCGGAGGCCTGCGGCTAGAAGACCCAGCTCTGGACCTAGCGGTGGTCTGCGCCATGTTATCTTCCTATGAGGATATAGGCATTTCTTCTAAAACTGTTTTTATCGGCGAAGTAGGCCTGTCTGGAGAGATAAGGGCAGTAAGCCGTATAGAACAGCGAATCGTGGAAGCTCAAAAAATGGGCGTGGAAAAGGTTTTTGTGCCAAAAGCTAATGAAAAGAGCTTAAGCATAAGCAATATCGATTTGGAGCTCATTCCGGTGGCGAAAGTCGCCGATGTATATCAGATGCTTTTTTAAAATCTGAGGTGGGGAGCTTAATTTTAAAGAATTTGAAGAGCCCGCGGGCCTGAAGCACAAAGATAAATGATAAGTAACGAAAGCATACAAAAGGTACTGAACTACGCAGATATTGTGGAGGTGGTAGGGCATTTCGTTCCTTTGAAAAAAAGAGGTGCCAATTATATCGGACATTGTCCCTTTCATAATGAGAAAACGCCTTCTTTTAATGTCAATCCTGCGAAGAATATATTTAAGTGTTTTGGCTGTGGCAAGGGTGGTGATGCGCTGACTTTTATAGAAGAGCATGAGAAATTCTCGTTTGTAGAAGCGGTGCGCTGGCTGGCCAATTTTTACAATATTGAACTTGAAGAAACCGAGCCCAACAAGGAATACCTGGCGCAACAACGCACCGAGGAGAGCCTCCGCATTATCAATGATTTTGCTGCACAATACTTCCATAAAAACCTGTTTGAGGAAGAGGAGGGGCAAAATATTGGACTGAGCTATTTTAGGGAGCGGGGCTTTAGTGATGCTACCATAAAGAAGTTTTTGCTGGGTTATAGCCTCAACCAATGGGACGCATTTGTGAATATAGCCGGTAAGCAGGGTTATGACCTGGAGCTTTTGGAAAAAGCCGGACTAGTTAAGCGCAAGGGCGACCATGTGTATGATGTGTATCGGGGTAGGGTGGTGTTCCCCATCTTTAGTAATACAGGTAAAATATTGGGTTTTGGCGCCCGTATCTTAAAGTCCACAGAGAAGGCGCCCAAATATATCAACACCCCTGAAAACGAGCTATATGTAAAAAACAGGGTCTTATACGGACTGTATCAGGCCCGAAAGGCAATTGCCGATGCCAAAGAATGCTTTTTGGTAGAAGGCTATACTGATGTGATATCCTTGCATCAGGCCGGGGTGGAGAATGTAGTAGCCTCGAGTGGTACCTCACTCACCACGGGGCAGTTGCGGCTGATTGGCAACCTAACCAAAAACCTTACTATTCTGTATGATGGTGATGCGGCAGGTATCAAAGCGGCACTGCGTGGGCTGGATATGGCCATTGAGCAGAACTTTATCGTAAAGCTCGTATTGCTGCCCGACGCTGAGGACCCTGATAGCTTTGTGCGCCACTACGGAGGAGATGCTTTTAAAGAGTATGTAGCACAGCACAAAACCGATATCATCGACTTTATGATGGAGCAAGGGCTCAAAGAGGCCAAAGACGATCCATTCAAAAAGTCGGAGGTAGTGAATGAAATTGCAGCTACCGTAGCAAAGATTGACAAGTCGAGCAATCTGGTTTTGCATTTGCACTATATCAAAGAAGCTTCTGCCAAGCTGGGCCTGGAAGAGGAAGCCTTTGTGCGTATTGTCAACGGTTTTATCCGTGAGCGGTTGAAAAAGGCAAGCAAACCCAGAACGGAGCGACAAGAGCCTTTGGTGGAATCCATACCTGCGGCGAGCGAGGGCGTCACCGGCGCAGATGCAGGCCCAATGGTCAATCTTTATCAAGATGATCATAAAGATGAATGGCAGCTCATCAAGATTCTGGTGGAGCATGGCGCCAAAGTCTATGAAGAGGGTAAAACCGTTGCGACTTATTTTTTCGAAGAAATTGATATTAGCATTTTTGAATCGGCGTTGGCTCAGGAGATTGCTACCATTTATTATAATTATTGGCAGGATAATGCTGCTTTCCCGCCGCTCAACTATTTTACCAATCATCCTAATCCGATAATTAAGAAAAAGATTGTGGATTTGGTGCAGGTGCAGTTTGCTCCTAGTGAAAATTGGCAACTCAAATACAATATCGAAATTCCGGATATGGAAGCCAATTACTTGCAGGATGTGCGTAGCTCCTTTGCTTATTTTAAGTTGAAGCTCATTAGAAAATATCTGAGCGAGAATCTGGAGGAGCTGAAATCTTGTAAAGACCCCTCACGTGTAGAGCAGCTAGTTCGAACCAATATCTTGCTCAAAGAGCAGGAAAAGCTGCTATTAGGCATAGTAATTATCAAATAATCTGCTGCATTTTACGCAATTCTCTAAACTATAATTTGGTAGGGCTGCTTACTGCTGCAATGAATGAACATCGGCTGTAGTATGCGCTCAGCATAAAGGCTTAAGCAAACAAAATAGCAAAATATGTTGCCGTGGTGCCCCGGTTGTCAACCCGGCGGCGACCTTAGTGCCTCAATTCGTTTGCTTGGGGTGCATATAATAATAAAGTGCTGGTTAAACCCAGATTACGCATTAGACTCTTTATATAAAATTATTCTTGCTTCTAATCCACTTCAATAGCTCAAAAACCATAATTTATTATGCTTTTTTCACTATTTTGTGGATTATTTGCCATAATAATTTTCTTTTAAA
>DATGQB010000218.1:0-6696 GCA_035304405.1 Edaphocola sp. | reverse complement strand
TTTAAAAGAAAATTATTATGGCAAATAATCCACAAAATAGTGAAAAAAGCATAATAAATTATGGTTTTTGAGCTATTGAAGTGGATTAGAAGCAAGAATAATTTTATATAAAGAGTCTAATGCGTAATCTGGGTTTAAGCCATTAACGTCTAGTGAGTTTAGTCATACATGATGCTATAGATAATAATAACGAATGTCGCCCCTCACACTCTTGGGGATGGAGAGCATTTCTGGTCTCGTGGCAGCAGCGGCCCGGTACCGGTTTTTGGGTATCTTTCCGGTGGTTGTTTCGGTGGCATTATGTGTTGAGCATAATTAAGATTATAAAAACCTTAGGCTTTTTTAGCTTCTTTTTTCATAATTTTGCACTTCGGGCGCAAGCCCGATTTTTTGTATCTGCACATGTCTCACCTCTTTTATTGTGTGGCATACCAAAAATCAAAACGTAGAAAAACAAATTACACAATATAATGACTCAGGTGTTAAGCCTGATTCGATAAATCAAAAAATTTACAATGCCACTAGACACTTCCATTAAATCTGTTTTAATTATCGGTTCAGGGCCGATTGTCATCGGGCAAGCATGTGAGTTTGACTACTCTGGTTCTCAGGCTGCGCGTAGTCTTAGAGAAGAAGGTATCAAGGTTACACTTATCAATAGTAATCCCGCCACTATTATGACAGATCCGGTGGTGGCCGACAAGGTGTACTTGCTGCCACTCACTCCCGAAAGCATCGAAAAGATTTTACAGGAGAATGATATTGACGCAGTGTTGCCTACGATGGGTGGACAAACAGCGCTAAACCTGTGTAAAGAGGTGGACGAACTGGGCTTGTGGGAGCAATATAATGTGAGGCTAATTGGAGTGGATATCAAGGCTATCGATAAAGCCGAAGACAGAGACCTCTTCAGAGACTGGATGCTGGAAATGGGTATCCCCGTAGCTCCTGCAAAAGTTGCCAACTCCTTGCTGGAAGGTAAGGAAATAGCTCAGGAAATAGGTATTCCACTGGTAATACGTCCTTCATTCACTCTTGGAGGTTCCGGTGGTGGTTTTGTAAAACATAAAGATGAGTTGGAGGCAGCCCTCAACGCAGGTCTAAATGCTTCTCCAATACATGAAGTGCTGGTAGAGAAAGCAGTGCTGGGCTGGAAAGAATTTGAATTAGAACTGCTTCGCGACCTGAATGATAATGTGGTGATTATCTGTACGGTAGAAAACTTTGACCCAATGGGTATCCATACCGGTGACAGTATCACAGTAGCTCCTGCTATGACGCTCAGCGATACAGCTTTCCAACTGATGCGTAACAGTGCCATTCGCATGATGCGTGAGCTGGGCAACTTTGCCGGCGGTTGTAACGTGCAGTTTGCACTCAATCCGGAAACTGAAGAAATCATAGCAATCGAGATTAATCCTCGTGTGAGCCGCTCTTCAGCACTTGCTTCTAAAGCTACTGGTTATCCAATTGCCAAAATCGCTGCTAAGCTGGCAGTAGGATACACCTTAGATGAACTCAAAAATCAAATTACTCAGACTACTTCTGCCTATTTTGAGCCGGCACTCGATTATGTGATTGTCAAAATGCCAAGATGGAATTTTGACAAGTTTAAGGGTGCTGACGATACTCTTGGTCTGCAAATGAAATCTGTAGGAGAAGTGATGGCTATCGGTCGCACCTTTACAGAGGCTATGCAGAAGGCATGTCAGAGTCTTGAAAATAATGCCATTGGTCTGGCGTCTATCAGTCGCAGTCGCATGCGTCCTGATGAGTTGGTAGATTATCTGAAGCGTCCAACCTGGGATCGTATTTTCCGTATCAAGGAAGCCTTAGAGGTGGGTATCTCTATCAAAACGCTTAGAGAAATTACTCAAATCGACCGCTGGTTCTTGTATCAGATACAGGAAATTGTGAATTTTGAAAGAAAGCTCACTCAATATAAACATATCGAACAGGTTCCTGTAGAAGTGCTGTACGAAGCTAAGAAAATGGGCTTCAGTGATGAGCAATTGGCCGAGCTCTTAGGAAACTGTACCGCAGAGGAAGTATATGAGCTCAGAAAGTCTTTAGGCATTCGCCGCGTGTACAAAATGGTAGATACCTGTAGCGCCGAGTTCGAAGCAAAAACACCTTACTTCTACAGTACTTTTGAAGAGGCTTCTATTGAAAACGAGACTTTCCAAAATGAATCTGTAGTTACTGATAAAAAGAAAATAATCGTTCTGGGTTCTGGTCCCAACAGAATCGGACAAGGTATTGAGTTTGACTACTGCTGTACCCATGGTCTGCTCGCCATTAAAGAATGTGGCTATGAAGCAATCATGATTAATTGTAACCCGGAAACCGTTTCTACCGACTTCGATATCGCTGATAAGCTGTATTTTGAACCTGTTTACTGGGAGCATGTTTGGGAAATCATTGAGCATGAAAAACCTGAAGGCGTTATCGTTCAGCTGGGTGGACAAACAGCCCTTAAAATGGCTAAGCGCCTGCATGAAAAGGGAATCAGAATAATTGGTACCTCTTTCGATAATATGGATATTGCAGAGGATAGAGGTAGATTCTCTGATTTGCTCAAAGAATTGAATATCCCTTATCCAAAATACGGTACTGCCTACACTACCGACGAGGCTATGGAAGTAGCCAATGAAGTAGGCTACCCGGTATTGGTACGCCCTTCTTATGTGTTGGGTGGACAGGCTATGCGTATCGTCATCAACGACGAGGAGCTGGAAAACAGTGTTGTGAATTTGCTGAAAATTCTTCCTGGCAATAAAATCCTTATCGACCACTTCCTAGACCGTTGTCAAGAGGCAGAAATTGACGCTATCTGTGATGGGGAGGATGTGCATATAATGGGTATTATGGAGCATATCGAGCCTGCAGGTATACACTCGGGCGATAGCCACTCTGTGCTGCCGGTGTTTAACCTTGGTAGTCTAGAGGTAGAAGAAATGGTAGATATTACCAAAAAGCTTGCGCTTAAGCTCAATGTACAAGGCTTAATCAATATACAATTTGCCATCAAAGACGGTAAAGTGTATGTGATAGAGGCCAATCCGAGAGCCAGCCGTACTACGCCATTTATTGCCAAAGCATATGGTGTGCCTTATTTGAATATTGCCACAAAGGTTATGCTTGGTGAGAAAAAGCTTAAAGACTTCCAGATAGAAAAGAATCTGGATGGGTATGCTATCAAAGAGCCGGTGTTTAGTTTTAATAAATTCCCTAATGTAAATAAGGAATTAGGCCCTGAGATGAAAAGTACCGGTGAGGCTATCAGATTCATCAAAGATTTAAGAGATCCATACTTCCGTAACTTGTATAAGTCTAGAAGTATGCACCTGAGTAAGTAAATTTGAGTAAGTAAATTTTATTGCCACATTATAAGGGAGTCGCCGTAAGGTGATTCCCTTATTAGTTTTTCTCAACCGCGGGTATTCGTTGCTGCACGTCTTTTTGCGCGGGCGCTCCCGCTTACATCATTACTTTAGGACGTCCTTCCAATGCCTAGAAGTGAGTGCAGCCCTAAAGCATAGTCCTCAATTGCTGATAGCATTTTCTCATCAACTATCTTGACGAGCCAATAGTATTCAACTGCCATTTTACTGCGCCTTTATTATCCTCGATTTATTTGCAGTCGCTTTTTGCCAGTTTCGTGAGTGTAATACCTACTTTGGCAAGTAGCAACTACATAGCCGGTAAGGATACTCCAAAGGGGTATTATTGTCTCCCGCTAGGTTCTTTTCGGTGTGTTCAGAGTGTTTAGGGGGGTAGTACTGAGTCGATTTTCTTAGGGTTGCCTGTGATAACTTTTCTCTACAAAATGGACTTGAATATACTCTTTTTTGTTAGTTGTATCTGCTGTATCTGCATTAAGGAGATGAAATAACTAAAATAATTTATTAATATAGATTGTAAGTTTGGGTTCTTATATTTGCGCTCAAAAAATATCTGGAGAATGAATGATAATGATTTATTGGCGCTCGGTCAAAAATATGGAACGCCATTGTATGTTTACGATACCGAAGTTATCGCAGAGCAGTACGAGCAGTTGAGCACGGCCTTCACGCCCCGCACTAGATTTTTTTACGCTTGTAAGGCTTTGTCCAATATCAATATACTCAAGTATATCCGGAGTCTCGGCGCCGGCTTGGACTGTGTAAGTATCAATGAAGTATATCTCGGACTTAAGGCTGGTTTTGCCGCTCATGATATACTTTTCACACCCAATTGTGTGAGCATTGACGAAATTGAAGCAGCTAAGGATTTGGGAATCCATATCAATATTGACAATCTGTCCGTTTTGGAGCAGTTTGGCCACCGTCATGGTGCTTCTTATCCAATATTTATTCGTATCAATCCACATATCTACGCAGGTGGTAATCACAATATTTCTACTGGGCATATAGATAGTAAGTTTGGTATATCCATTCACCAGCTGCGGCATGTGGAGAGAATTGTGAAATCTACAGGTATTGTAGTGGAAGGGCTGCATATGCACACGGGTAGCGAGATTAAAGATGTTGACGTTTATATGCAGGGTTTGAGCATTATGCTGGACATGGCTAGGCATTTTCCTCATCTCAAATATATCGATTTGGGTTCTGGTTTTAAAGTGCCATATCATGAAGGGGAGATGGGTACTGATGTAGTCGAGCTTGCGGCTAGAGTGACCGAGGCAATGGCTGCTTTTGAGCAGGAGCAGCAGCGTAGCTATGAGTTATGGTTTGAGCCAGGCAAATTTTTGGTAAGTGCCGCCGGTAATTTTCTAGTAAGCGTTAATGTGATTAAGCATACTACAGCCACCGTGTTTGCCGGTGTAGATTCAGGTTTCAATCACCTTATTAGACCCATGTTTTACGATGCCTACCATACCATCGAAAATCTGAGCCATCCAGACGGGCCGCCTCGCATATACACCGTCGTGGGTAATATCTGCGAAACCGATACCTTTGCCTGGGATCGAAAAATAGCAGAGATAAGAGAGCGGGATATTCTCGTCTTTCGTAATGCAGGTGCTTATGGTTTTGAGATGAGCTCTCATTTCAACAGCAGATTGCGACCAGCAGAGGTCTTATGGCATCAGGGGCAAGATTATTTGATACGTAAGCGAGAATGCTTTGAAGATTTATTGAAGAATCAAGTGGAAGTTTTATAATTTTAAGGCCTGATATTTATTGGGCCTTTTATATTTTAAATAATGAATCTTTCAAAAAAATACCCCCTGCCGGAATTTGCATTGCTTGACGGCGACAACCATTTGGGTGAGCAACTATTTGAGCGCACCGTAATTTTGCACCTACCTACCGCAGCTTTGATAGAAGTCTTCCCTGCAGATGGCTTGAGCATGTCTGCAGAGGATGTACCCCAACATCTGAAGTCGAGTTTTAAAAATCTAGACGGACAGATTGAAGAGATTATTCTGGTAGTGCATGATACTAAGGATGCAAGCACAGTGGCGGATGTGCTCAAAAAGGCGGCCGACTGGTATGCCGCATATGCCAACTGGATAGATGGTGCCTTAGATAATATTTAGTGGCACCTTTGTGGCGATATCAAAATTTTTACGGGAATAAATAATTCAAATTAAACTTCAAAAATGTATCAAACAATCTTAACAGAATTAAGTAACAACATTTTGACGATTACCATCAATCGTCCAGAAAAAATGAATGCTTTGAACAAGGATGTGATTAATGAGCTTGGGCTTGCTATGGATGAAGTGTATAATAATCCTGAAATCAAAGCGGCCATCATTACTGGTGCCGGCCCTAAGGCGTTTGTAGCCGGTGCGGATATTACAGAATTTACCGAGCTGGATGGTAAAGGAGGTGCGGCTTTGGCTACTTTGGGTCAGGAGCGCGTGTTTAACAAAATTGAAAACTGTCCTAAACCTGTAGTGGCAGCGGTGAATGGTTTTGCGCTTGGTGGCGGTTGCGAATTGGCAATGGCTTGCCACTTCCGCACTGCAAGTGAATCTGCTAAATTTGGCCAGCCGGAGGTAAATCTTGGATTGATACCCGGATATGGAGGTACGCAGCGTCTGGTACAGCTGATAGGCAAGGGTAAAGCCATGGAGTTGTTGATGACTGCTGATATGATTAAGGCTGATGAAGCTAAAGCATTAGGACTGGTAAATCATGTATTTGCAGCCGAAGAGTTGATAGAAAAAACAGTGGCTATCCTTACCAAAATCAATACAAAAGCCCCACTTGCAGTGGGTAAAATTATCGCTTTGGTAAACGAGGCAGCAACTGTGAGCACTACCGGATTGGCTAATGAAATCAAAGCGTTTGGTGAGTGTTTTGACACAGAAGATAAGAAAGAAGGTATCTCGGCTTTTCTTGAAAAAAGAGCTGCGGTATTTTCCGGTAAGTAATCTTGCAATTGTGCACCTATTTCAAAAGGGCTGGCCGTTGTTTCGGCCGGCCCTTTTTATGGCAAAAAAGCCGCCAGCCTCGAGGCAGAATCTTGATGGTTGAGGAGAAATGTTGGGTTAAGGGGGGCAATGTTGTTGTGCTTATACCATAGCCATTTTTTAGTTATAGGTTTAACCCAGATTACGCATTAGGAATTTAAAAGAAAATTATTATGGCAAATAATCCACAAAATAGCTCAAAAAGCATAATAAATTATGGTTTTTGAGCTATTGAAGTGGATTAGAAGCAAGAATAATTTTATATAAAGAGT
>DATGQB010000217.1:0-7202 GCA_035304405.1 Edaphocola sp. | reverse complement strand
TAGGAATTTAAAAGAAAATTATTATGGCAAATAATCCACAAAATAGTGAAAAAAGCATAATAAATTATGGTTTTTGAGCTATTGAAGTGGATTAGAAGCAAGAATAATTTTATATAAAGAGTCTAATGTGTAATCTGGGTTAAATATAGCCGATAAATATGCTGCGCAAATACACCGAACCCTTTTTGGTGAAAAACCTGCACTCAGTACTTTCCTGTTTCACGCCTGCCTACCCAAGGCCGGCGACTATGAGCGGAATCTCATATACCCGCAGGAGCGCCTAACGGTAGCGCAGTTCAGAAACTTTATCCAATATATGCTAGACTCCGGCTATACTTTTGTACAACCTAATGATATTTATCCGGGGCTGCGGCCGGAGCCCCATCAAAAGCTGGCACTGATTACCTTTGATGATGGCTATTATAACAATACCCACCTCATCCCTGTACTGGAAGAGTTTGAGGTACCGGCGCTTTTTTTTGTGCCCACAGCATACTTATATAATGGTAAGAAATTTTGGTCTGATGCCTTATACCAGGCCCGACGCCAACAGCAGCGCAGCGACGAAGAGATACTCAGAGAAGTCATCAGCCTTAAATCGCTACGACTGGAACAAATTGAAAACAAGTTATGCCAGGAATTTGGCGCTGCCATACTGGACCAAAGCGATGACTTCAGCAGATTTATGAGCGAAGATGAGTTTAAAAGCTTTGCAGCCCACCCGCTCGTGCATATAGGCAATCATACCCATACGCACGAGATACTCACCCATCTGAGCGCATCAGAAGTGCGTGCCGAACTGCAAGCCTCTCAGGAGGTTTTGGAGCGATTACTCGGTCATAAACCGCTATGGATATCCTACCCCAACGGCAGCTTTAATAATGAGACTATTAGCATAGCTGCTTCTATGGGGCTAGATACCGGCATCAGCACTATTATGCAGAAAAATTATTTTCCATTAAATAATATAGTGGCCAATCAGCTTTTGCTGCACCGCTTTAATCCCGTGGTAGAAAATGACCGGCTCAGTCTGGACAAGTTCAAATCTGATTTTCAATTCAAAACCAAACTCAAACAATGGCTGGCTTAAAAATCGTGGCATTCATTGGCACACCGGCGTACCTAAATTATTTTGTCAATGAAATTGCCGACAAACATGATATTGCCTTGGTGATAAAAGAAAACTCGCGCAAACACCTGCTCAAAAAAATCAGAGAAAAAGGACTTTGGCGCTCTATACAAATCATTGCGCAACATATCTTGAACAAACACAAGATAGAACGAATTCATAACGAGATTCTGGGCAATAAATGGCAAAGCATTGCAGAGCACATTCCACTAATGGAGACATATAATATTAATAGCCCGGAAGTGCTTGCCCAACTGCAGGCCATAAAACCAGATTTGATAGTGGTGCAAGGCACTACCCTAATTAAAAACAGTACAATTAAAGACATTCCATTGGTGCTCAATCTCCATTGGGGGCTCTCGCCCTATTACCGGGGCTCCTACTGCACCGAATGGGCATTACTCAATGAAGACATTTTAAATATTGGCTACACCCTGCACAAAATATCAGCAAGGATTGACGGGGGAGACATACTTTTTCAAGGCAGACCACAAATTAGCCCCCAGGACGACACCTATAGCATCAATATGAAGCTGACCAGAGATGGAGCCAAAGCAATGAGTATGGCTATAGATCACATAAAAAAAGGTGTACCTTTACACTTTCATACCCAGGACAGCAGCCAGGGCGAGCTCTACCTCACCAAGCACTGGCAGGCGCGGCAAAAAAAGCTATTGCCGCAGCAAGAATCAAAAATTGCGGCCATGCTCTCCCAGCCACGCATACCGGCAAAAAAAATCATTGATCAATGGTAAAAAAAGCTAGGAGCAGCGCAGCACAACAAAGCGCAGCAAAACCGCTCCTGACCATATTCATAATAAATATTTGGCCATATAAAAATATAGATTTACCTTTGCCGTCCATTTAAAAAATCCAGGTCTGACAATCTAAAGTTCTTTCCTATACGCGGAACTGAACACTGGCCGGGTTATTTAAACCATTAAATAACTTTTTTAAATTTTTTCAACATGTCTCGTATAGGCAAAAAGGTAATCAACTTACCAGCGAATGTTACCGTGACCGTTTCTCCGGCTAACGAAGTAACAGTGAAAGGTCCTAAAGGTGAATTAAAACAACAAGTGGACCGCGACATTCAAGTAAAAGTAGAAGGTAACGAATTGCACGTTACACGTCCTACTGAGCAAATCCGTCACCGTGCTTTACACGGCTTGTACCGTTCTTTGATCAACAACATGGTTGTTGGTGTTACAGAAGGTTATGAGTTGAAATTAGAATTAGTAGGTGTGGGTTATCGTGCTGCAGTAACTGGTCAATTATTAGATTTGGCATTAGGTTACTCTCACAACATCATCTTAGAATTACCAAAAGAAGTTACTGCCACAGCAGTTATGGAAAAAGGTAAACCACCATTGGTAACCTTAAGCTCTATCGACAAACAATTGGTGGGTCAGGTAGCGGCAAAAATCCGTAGCTTCCGTAAACCAGAGCCGTACAAAGGGAAAGGTGTTCGCTTTGTTGGTGAAGTGGTACGTAGAAAAGCTGGTAAAACAGCCGGTAAATAATCCAAGCAAAAACAGTAATACAATCCGGTTTAAATGCAATAATCGCATAGCAGCCTGATTGTATTACTTAATATAAGGAAACAAATTAGTAACCCTCGGAAGCCCTCTGTAAGTGTTGTATGGTGCTGGGGATGCAAAAAGGTATTTTAGCAAAGACTAAAACATCACAATGCCAAGACTGCATACTTAGAGGGGAGCCCGTAAAAAATAGATAAACAATGTCAAAAACAGCAAAAAGCGTAATCAGACGTCAAAAATTACGCGCAAGAGTACGCAAAAGAGTAAAAGGTACTGCTCAAAGACCTCGTCTGTCAGTATTCCGTTCAAACAAAGACATCTATGCACAAATCATAGATGACACTACCGGAACTACAATCGTAGCTGCCAATAGCCGTCAGAAAGACATCGCAGCGCAAGCCGGTACTAAGTGTGAAAAAGCGGCATTAGTGGGTAAAGTAATCGCTGCCAAAGCTAAGGAAGTAGGTATCGAAACTGTAGTATTTGACAGAGGTGGATATTTATACCACGGTAGAGTAAAATCATTGGCTGATGGCGCTCGCGAAGGTGGTCTAGTATTCTAATGTTTTAAAAATTATTGAGTCTTTGAGGAGCAATCCTTATTAAAAAATTAATCACAATGACAAATTCGAATAAAAACATTATAAAAACCGGCGACGTTGAGTTGAAAGACAAAGTTGTGGCTATCAACCGCGTTGTAAAAACTACCAGCGGTGGTCGTACATTCTCTTTCTCCGCATTAGTGGTAGTAGGTGATGGCAACGGTATCGTAGGACAAGGTCTTGGTAAAGCTAAAGAAGTACAAGAAGCTATCCAAAAAGGTATCGATGATGCTAAGAAAAACTTGGTAAAAGTTCCGGTAATGAAAGGAACCGTGCCGCACGATCAATTTACCAAAATGGGTGCTGCTAAAGTTCTGATTAAACCGGCTGCACAAGGTACCGGAGTACTTTCTGGTGGTAGCATGCGTGCTGTATTAGAGGTTGCAGGTTACACAGATATCCTTGCAAAATCTTTGGGTTCAAACAACCCTCAAAACGTAGTAAAAGCTACAATCAAAGCATTAACTTCAATGCGCGAGCCAGTAGAAGTAGCTAAACACCGCGGTGTGAATTTAAAGAAAGTGTTTAACGGATAATTGAATTTCAATTATCACCATTCGATTATCTATTAAAAAGTTATTAAAATGACCAAGTTAAAAATCACTCAAATTAAAAGTGGCATCGACCGTCCTGAGCGCCAAAAACGCACTTTGGTAGCATTAGGATTGAAAAAAATGCATGCTTCTGTTGAGAAAGAGGCTACCCCACAAATCTTAGGTATGATTACAAAAGTAGCACACCTGGTAAAAGTGGAAGAAGTAAAATAAGCTAAAGGATTTCATCCTATAATTTTTAACATTTGCGAGCGGAATTGTTTCCGCGTCAAGTAAAC
The DNA here is from genome assembly GCA_035304405.1 of Edaphocola sp. Classification (GTDB taxonomy): domain Bacteria; phylum Bacteroidota; class Bacteroidia; order Chitinophagales; family Chitinophagaceae; genus Edaphocola. Next base: position 3,098 of record DATGQB010000217.1, on the reverse strand, counting down.
AAAAACAAATCATAATTATGCAATTGCACAATTTAAAACCTGCCGCTGGTAGTGTACACAAAACAAAACGTGTAGGTCGCGGTGAAGGTTCTGGTTATGGTGTTACCGCTGGTAAAGGTAACAAAGGTCAACAAGCTCGTACTGGTTACAAATCAAAAATTGGTCACGAAGGTGGTCAAATGCCTATCCAACGTCGTATGCCGAAACGCGGCTTCAAAACTAGAAACCGTGTAGAATACAAAGTGTTCAACCTGAGCCAAATCGACTATTTCGTTGAGAAATACGGTCTGCAAGAGTTCTCTTTGGACAACTTGTACATCAACGGTCTTATCAGCCGTACCGACCTAGTAAAAGTGTTGGGTGCTGGTGAACTTAAATCTAAAGTTGCCGTAAAAGTAAATGCGGTGTCTGCTACCGCTAAAGCTGCCATCGAAGCGGCCGGCGGTACCGTTGAATTAGGTTAAAAATAATACAGAAACGCATTTTACACCAGTTGTTAATAATTAACACGGTACCTTGATAACATTTTTGATATTGAGGTTTGGTAAAATGCGTTTTTTGTTGTTTATTCGCAGCTCGATAAAATATTAATACGTGAAAAAATTTATTGACAAAATCAAAGACATCTGGAGCATCGAGGAATTACGTAATCGCATCCTGCTTACACTAGGTCTCATATTAGTGTATCGTCTGGGGTCATTTATCGTCCTCCCGGGTATGGATCCCAACATGCTCAAGACATCTCAAAATGCTCAAGACGGCCTACTGGGCTTGATCAACATGTTTGCAGGTGGTGCCTTTAACAATGCATCCATCTTCGCATTGGGGGTTATGCCATACATCTCGGCATCTATCTTTATGCAACTTGCCGGAATTGTGATTCCACAATTTGCAAAAATGCAAAAAGAAGAGAGCGGAAGGGCTAAGATTAACCAGTACACTCGCTATCTTACCATTCTGGTAACTGTAATGCAGTCCGCAGCCTACATCTCATTTTTGCGTACGCAAACGGCTCCAGGCTCTATAGTAGCCGAAACCACAATGTTTTACGTATCTACTGTGGTTATCCTTACTGCCGGCACCTTATTCGTAATGTGGTTAGGCGAGCGTATTACAGACAAAGGTATTGGTAACGGTGTTTCCATCCTGATTATGGTGGGTATCCTGGCTCGTTTACCTCACACCCTTGGCCAAGAAATTACTACTAAAATCGGTCAGGATAAAATCCTTTTCCTAATCATCGAACTGGCATTGTTCATTGTTGTTATCATAGGTTTGGTTTTACTTACACAAGGTGTTCGTAAAATTCCGCTTAACTACGCACGTCGTATTGTAGGCAACAATGCCGCTAGAGAAATCGGTGGTGCTCGTGATTTTATTCCTTTGAAAGTGAACTCTGCAGGGGTAATGCCTATCATCTTTGCTCAAGCCTTGATGTTTATCCCTTCTATGTTGGCAGGCTTCTCTGAAAGTGCGTCCAGCTCTACTTGGTTGCGCCAAATGTCTGACCACACTTCTCTGATCTATAACGTCATTTATGCTGTATTGGTAATTGTATTCACATACTTCTACACGGCGTTGATTTTCAACCCTACCGAAATGGCAGAGAACTTAAAGCGTAACAATAGCTTTATTCCTGGTATCCCTCCGGGTCAGCCTACAGCCGATTATATTGGCGCTACTATGGATCGCATCACATTGCCTGGTTCTATATTCTTGGCTATAGCTGGTATCCTTCCTGGTATTGCGGCACTATTGGGTGTTACTAGTGGCTTCTCTACCTTCTTTGGAGGTACTTCAATGCTGATTGGCGTGGCTGTAATTATCGATACCATTCAACAAATCGAAAGCCATTTGCTGATGCGCCACTACGACGGTATGATGAAATCAGGTCGTGTTACCACGCGCAGAGCAGTGCAACAACCATCATAATTAATTTGCTTATAGCAATATATCATAAAAAAAGACTGAGTGATTTCTCGCTCAGTCTTTTTTCTTTTTAATGGTTGGTATCATTTTAACACGGTGCGGGCCCACTGTGGCAGCTTATCCCATCAGCAACTGATGACAAATTATGCCGGTGGCTACGGATACATTTAGCGATTCAGCACCGCCAATACGCGATATGGTAATACGGCGGCTAGTCTTCTCCTGAACGGCATCGGAGATTCCATTGCTTTCATTACCCATAATGATGAAACCCGGAGGGGCATCGCCAAGCTGCTCCAGCGGCTCCCCTCCTAATACTGCTGCATAAGCAGGAAGCTCTGAAAAACGGTCGAGCACCTCAGTAAGACTTTGGTAATGGCATTGTACTCTCAATAGGCTGCCCATAGTAGATTGCACCACTTTAGGATTATACTGCTCCACGCAATCCGGAGAACACACAATCTGTCTGATGCCAAACCAGTCTGCCGTACGCACAATAGTGCCAAAATTGCCCGGATCCTGCACTTTATCCAACATCAATACCCACTCCCCTGCCTCAATTTCCAATGATTCAGCGTGCTCCTGTTGCTCCACTACGAGCATGACCTCCGGTGGGGTCTTCAGGGTTGAAATCTTTTCAAAATCCTGCTGTGTTGCCAAGAGTCTGGCTGAACCTGGTACAGCTTTCAGAGCAGCCTCATGCTCTGCATACCATGCCCCTGCAGCCACGATATATCGCACTGGTGCGGCTTGGGCAAGCCACTCCAGTGCACTTTTGTGCCCTTCTACTAAATAAGCCTTATGTTCTCTTCTATATTTGAGTTGTGCCAGTGAGCGGATAAACTTAATCTGATTCTTAGAAATCGCCTGCATATTCCTTTAAATTTTGAGGCATTATTTATCGATACGCCAACGATTGTATATCGACAATTACCCTACGCAAAATAAAGCTTTTCACAGCAAAGCTAAGCTAATAGCTATTATTTTATGCATATAGACTTAATGGCATCGTCGTTGACGAAAAAAACAGATTAAACCCAGATTACGCATTAGACTCTTTATATAAAATTATTCTTGCTTCTAATCCACTTCAATAGCTCAAAAACCATAATTTATTATGCTTTTTTCACTATTTTGTGGATTATTTGCCATAATAATTTTCTTTTAAA
>DATGQB010000216.1:0-5312 GCA_035304405.1 Edaphocola sp. | reverse complement strand
AAAGCATAATAAATTATGGTTTTTGAGCTATTGAAGTGGATTAGAAGCAAGAATAATTTTATATAAAGAGTCTAATGCGTAATCTGGGTTAAAATTGCGTACTAGTTAGATGGGTTGCAGAGCATCTTGAGTCTTATCATGGGCCGGAGCAGCATGCGCTTGTATTCCTATAAGGTATTATGTCCGGCCTACAAATCCGGAGTACTGATGAGGCTCCACACCCAATTCTTTTTGGTTTCGGTCTTCATACATGATTAATGTTGCTTACTCAGACCGGAAAGATACCGTTCTGCTGCTCTGGCTATATTTTCGCCGTCCATGGCTGCGGAGATAATACCTCCGGCATAGCCGGCACCTTCAGCGCAGGGAAAAAGCCCTTTTATCTGCACATGTTGCATGCTAGCGGCATCCCGGGGTATGCGCACAGGGCTGGAAGTTCTCGATTCGGTGGCCAATACTATAGCCTCCTCTGTATAATAACCTTTCATTTTCTTACCAAAGCTCACAAAGGCTTTGGCCATGGCTTCATATACTTCCTTGGGTAAGATTTCGTTCATTTTCGCAGCGCGTGTGCCGGGCAGATAAGAACAGTCGGGAAGGGTTGCAGATAGTTTTTGATGCACAAAGTCGGTCATCCTTTGCGCCGGTGCCACCAGTTTGCCACCACCTGCCTGCCAGGCTTTCTGTTCCACCATTTGCTGAAAGTGCATACCCGCGAGGGGTCCTTTGAATCCATATCGCGCAAAGTCTTTCTCATCAACGGTTACTACCATACCCGAGTTGGCATATCTTCCATCTCTTTTGGAGGGCGACCAGCCATTCACCACAAGATGGCCTTCTTCTGTGCTGGCTGGGGCTATAATCCCTCCCGGACACATGCAGAAAGAGAATACCCCCCTGCCCAGCTCTTGGCTCACAATACCATAAGATGCCGGTGGTAAGTATTCGCTTCGGCCTTCCGCTCTGGAGCAGTGGTATTGGGTAGCATCTATCAGCGATTGTGGATGTTCAATGCGCACTCCTAATGCAAAAGGTTTGCTCTCTATTTTTATGTTTTTACGCTCCAGTAACTCAAAAATATCTCTTGCCGAGTGTCCGGTGGCCAGTATAAGGGCATCGACTAGGATGCGCTCATTTGTATTGACCACTACACCTGCTAACTGCTCTCCCTTGAGGATAAAGTCGGTAACTTTGCTATTAAAGAGTACCTGTCCTCCACAATCTTCTATGGCCTCCCGCATTGCCGTAATGATATGGGGTAGTTTGTTCGTACCAATGTGTGGATGGGCTTCGTACAGAATACGCTCAGTAGCGCCAAAGTAGTGAAACAGTTGCAGGCTTTTGAGTATGTTGCCTCTTTTGGTAGAGCGCGTGTATAGCTTGCCATCACTGTAGGTGCCGGCTCCGCCCTCACCAAAGCAATAATTAGACTCCGGATTGACAATGCCATTTTTATTCATGGCTGCCAAATCTCTCCTGCGGTTGCGCACATCTTTTCCTCTTTCTAATATCACAGGGCATAATCCCATTTCTATCAGCTGCAGGGCCGCAAAGAGTCCCGCAGGACCCGCGCCGGCTATCAATACCTGTCGGGCATTTTTTACGTTTTGTAATACCGGACTAAAGCCAAAAGCGTCCACAAATGGCTCCTCTACAAACACATTTACCTGCATTTGCACTTTTATATTGCGGCTGCGTGCGTCTAACGATTTCCGCAGTATCTGGTAGGCATTTATCTTCGCGGCATTTACTTTAAGTTGCTGCGCGAGGATTTTTCGAAGCATCTGTTCATCTGCGGCTTCTACAGGGGAAACTCTAATCTCAACTTTGGTGGGCATTGGGCAAAATTACTCAATTCGCTTATTAGTAAATGGCTAATTTTGCGGAATGATTAGCAAGCAGGATTTAAGAATAGTATTTTTTGGTACCCCCGATTTTGCCGTGGCTTCTTTACAGGCGCTGCACGAAGCCGGTTACAATATAGTAGCTGTGATTACAGCACCGGATAAGCCTGCAGGAAGGGGCAGAAAACTTCGCGCTTCTGCGGTAAAGGAATATGCACTTGCGCACGATTTGCCGGTGCTCCAACCTGAGAAATTAAAAAATCCCGAATTTCTGGCACAGCTGAGGGCGCTAAATGCTCAGTTGCAAGTGGTAGTGGCTTTCAGAATGCTACCCGAGCAGGTCTGGAACATGCCGGAAATGGGTACCATAAACGTGCATGGCTCACTGTTGCCCAATTATAGAGGGGCCGCACCCATAAACTGGGCTATCATCAACGGTGCCAAAGAAACCGGTGTTACCACTTTTAGATTGCAGCATGAAATCGATACCGGAGATATATTACTGGCACATACCGAGCCTATTCTGCCGGAGGATGATTTTGGTAGTATGTATCATAAATTGATGGAGGCGGGCGCAGCGCTACTGCTTCGTACTGTAGAAGGGTTATGTAATGGTAGTCTTGAGCCAAAACCGCAACAGGAAGTAGGGCCGGCTACGCATGCCCCTAAGATTTTTAAGGATACTTGCCTTATTGACTGGACTAAGCCGGCAGAGGCAGTGCATAATCTGATAAGGGGACTGTCACCGGTGCCTGCCGCTTTTACTTCGCTTAATAATAAGCAGCTCAAAATTTTTAAGTCCGGGTTCGAACAGGCTGATACCAATGTCGCCCCTGGTACTGTGGATACTGATAATAAAACATTTTTGCGCTTTGCATGTGCAGATGGCTGGCTCTATGCTTTAGATGTGCAGTTCGAAGGCAAAAAAAGAATGCCGGTAGCCGATTTTCTTAGAGGCTATCGTATTCATGATTAACGTTTCGGTAGCATATTCCACCTAACAAATCTATACAAATATCCTTACCTTGCCTTGATGTAAACATGAAAATGGTGAGACAATTTTTTAAACGTTCCGGCATGCTTGCTGCCCTCTTAGCGGTGGGCATATTATCTTCTTGCTCCGATGCCAAAAATGTACCGGCTGAGGCCAAATTGTATATCCCTACAAATGCTACTTTTAATCAGCTGTTAGATTCTATCAGGCCTCTTGTCAAAGATGTAAAATCTTTTGAGAAGCTTGCCATCAAAAAAGGCCTCAAGAAGCATTTTTATTCCGGCAGATATACTTTGAAGGCCGGTATGACCAACAAAGAAATCGTACAATTAATCTTAACCGGTAAGCAAGATGAAATTCCTGTACGCGTTGGCAATTACGCTAGTGTGCTGGAGCTAGCCGGACGCATGGCTACCGTTTTCGAAGCAGATTCCTTATCTATTCTGGAGGCTATTGTGGCCGCAGAGCATCATAAAGGTTTGGATACGGCCAAAATGCTGTACAGTTTTATCCCTAATACTTATAATTTTCACTGGAATACTTCCGGTTCGCAGTTTGTACAGCGAATGAAAAAGGAGTATGACAATTTTTGGACCGAGGAGCGTTTAGCGCTGGCACGGGCGGCCAATATGACGCCTCTGGAGGTTACTACGCTGGCTTCGATTGTGCAGCTGGAATCTGCCAAACCGGATGAGCAGCCCAAGGTGGCCGGATTATACCTCAATCGTTTGCGAGAGGGCAGAAAGCTCGATGCCGACCCTACTATTGTATTTATTAAGAAAATGCAGAACGGTTTTAAAACAAAGGTATCGAGAGTGTATTACAAAGACCTGGATATCGTATCGCCCTACAATACTTACAGAAACAAAGGTTTGCCCCCCGGACCTATTTGTATGCCCAACCCTTCTGCCATAGATGCAGTCCTCCGTCCGGAGCAGCACAGCTATTACTATTTTGTTGCAGATACAGCCCGACCCGGATACCATATTTTTGCGGAAACGCTTTCCGAGCACGAACGCAATGCCAATGCTTATCGCAAATGGGCCAATAACAATAATGTTCGCTAATGTAGGATTTTTTTACGCCTTTTGCTGATGAGTATGCGTCTTAATATGCTGTTTCACCTCGCCGTTTGGATTTGTTGTAATTTCATGTTCATAGTGGGCATGCCCATGGGGGCAGCAGCGCAGGCCTCGGCGCTTCCTCATCCCACTTTAGTGGGGGCTGAGCTTATCAGGGGGCAGTGTATTCGCCTTCATGATGGCGATTCCTTTCAGTTTTTATCTTCTGATAAGAAGCGGCAGGAGCGCATACGCATTTATGGCATCGACGCACCCGAGAAAGGTATGCCCTATGCTACGAAAGCTAGGGAGTTTTTAGCGGCCTTGCTCAAAGGCAAGCAGTTGCAGTTGCGCGTGCAAGGTTACGATAAATATGGGCGAATACTTGCTACAGTATATGTTGAGGGTAAAGATGTAGCCTTGGCCATGATTAATGCTGGTTATGCCTGGCATTACAAGCAGTATAGCAATGATAAGACATATGCTGCGGCAGAGCGACGTGCGCGCCAGCGGAAGCGAGGTTTATGGCAAGAGGCGCAACCATTGGCGCCCTGGCAGGTGAGAGCATATCGCCGGGCCGGCTATAGTGATGAAGCCTTCAGAACACTGATGCGCAAGGGCGACCCTAGGGTGCAGCGATTTCTGAAGTAATATTTTGACTGTTGGTGGCCTCCACTGATGCCCTTCGGGATATAGCAGATGAGGGGTTCAAAGCTTCTTTCCTTCTCGTACGTTGGGTCCTGCTGGCAAAGAGACCTGCCTTGCCCTTCTTTCGACCCGGGAGATACCCCAGGACAGACTGTTTCTTAGCCCACCATTGAAAGTCCTATGAAGATACTATTGGATAGATGATGATTATGCTTTATATTTGAGTTCATCTTAATGATTGCCAATGATGAGTAGGTTATATGTATTATTGGTTTGTTTAATGCTGCTGCCCCGTATTTCCTCCGCCCAGATACAGTTAGAGCTAAGCGATACTACTGTGTGTAAGGGCAGTATGGTGCACAATTATGCTACGCTTAGCCCGGAGATTGATAGTGTATTGGTCTTTGGGCATAAGTATTCTACTGGGGATTACTTCTACCCAGCTGGAGGGGATAATATTAGCTACCCATCGTTGCCCCTTGGCTTTAGTTTTATGTTTTTTGGCAAGCCCTATACCGATTTTAGAGTGTGTGGCAATAATTTTATTAATCTCTGCAACGGCCCGGGATATGTTCTAATGAATACACACTTTATGTATTCCGGTCTTGTACCTCATATTAATAATTTTTATAAAACTGCTCTTATGCTGGGGATGCAGGATTTGAGTTCGACTTTGGGAGGAACGATTCGGGCGCAATGGCTGGGAGCTCCCGGTAGCAAAAGGCTGGTGGTGGAGTATTGCCGGGTGGCTCAGGAGAATAATAT
>DATGQB010000215.1:0-2518 GCA_035304405.1 Edaphocola sp. | reverse complement strand
CTGGATTGCTGCCAAATACCAGTAATAATGCTGTAATTTTGCCACATGCCAAGAATTTTACTCACAACGCTTAATGCTAAATATATCCACCTCAATCTTGCTATACGCATATTGTATGATTTGTATAAGGATGCCGGGGATATAGACTTTTGTGAGTTTACCATCAAGACAGAGCTGGAAGAGATTGCTTCTGCCTGTGCTGCTTATGATTTGGTATGCTTCAGTTGTTATATTTGGAATATTAGCGAAACGCTGGCGGTAGCAAGAGCCATTAAGGCCCTGCGTCCTGAGGTGCAAATCCTTTTGGGTGGGCCGGAAGTGAGTTATGACTGGCAGGATGTGATTGACAAGGCTGAGGTGGACTATATCATCGTGGGTGAGGGCGAGCTGCCTTTTGGCGCTTTAGTGCAGTCTTTTCCGGATGTAAGTGCAGTGCCCAATCTGGTGTATAAACAGGATGGGGGCGTACACTTCAATAAGCAGCAGGTATCATTTGATGTAGCCCTGCTAGCGGGCCGTAATCCTTATCAGTACGACGACCCAAAGGAACTGTACAATAAGGTTTGCTATATCGAAACCAGTAGGGGTTGCCCTTATAAATGTGAGTTTTGTCTGGCTAGCCTAGATAATAAGGTGCGTTATCTGCCCGCCGATACCATCAAGCAAAACCTGTTGTATCTGATGCAGCATGGTAGGGTTATCAAGTTTTTAGACAGGACTTTCAATATCAAAAAAGATTTCTCTATAGACCTCTTTTCTTTTATTGTGGCGCATCACCGTCCGGGCAATGTATTTCAGTTTGAGATTACCGCAGATATTGTGCATCCTGATATTATTGCTTATATCAATGAGCATGTGCCACCGGGACTTTTTCGTTTTGAAATAGGCATACAGACAGTAAATAAGGAGAGCAATCTGGCAGTGAGCCGGAAGCAAAATTTTGACAAGACTGCCCATGTCATTCGCCAGCTGGAGCAGCGTGTAGAAATGCATCTTGACCTCATAGTGGGCTTGCCACTGGAGTATCTGGATGATGTAAAGTACAGCTTTGAGCAAACATTTAAACTGTACCCGCCAGAATTGCAATTGGGCTTTCTGAAATTCTTAAAGGGTACTCCCATTCGCTATAAATACGAGCAGTATGAGTATGTCTTTGACCCCAATCCGCCCTATCAGATTATACGCAGTAAATTTTTAAGCGAAGAAGAGCTCTTGCTCATCACCCGAGTAGAAGAGGCTTTGGGAATATACTGGAATAAAAAGCGTGCGGTGCATACCCTCAGATATTTGAGCAGTAGGTATAGCATATTCGATGTTCTGGCTGCCATAGGACAGCGATTTGCTCAGCGTTATCCGAGGCAGCAATATACGCTCAAGCAAATTTATGAGTTGATAGGTGAGTATTGCAAAGAATCATGGCCGGAGGATAGGGTGTTGATGGAGTTGCTGGCGTTGGATTATTATACCTATTACAAGGTAAAGCCCCAAGACCTGTTTGCCCTAGAATGCAGCAAGGAAGAGCGATTTAAATGGATAGATAAGCTAGGCTTAAATCATCATCAGCAGCGCTTTGCCATTCTGCCGGTACACTTTGATGTTGGTGCTTATCAAGAAAGTGGACAGCTGCAACCCGCAGATGATATTATGGTCATTGCCTTTGATGGGGCAGAAAAAGGTGCTCTGCTCGCGCTGAATGAGCAGGTGTAAATCGCTCTCGTTTTCGGATGAGCTAGGATGTGGCATTTTAGTGTCTTATTTTTTTAGCTGATACTGGCTGGTTCTGCCGTCTAATACCATCTCTACATGTGGAATATTGTCTTCCAGATATTCCTTGCCCTGAGAGCGAAAACCAAAACCGGCATAGAACTCTTCCAGATATTTTTGGGCACTTATTTTAATGTCCTGATGCGGCCAATGCTGTGCGATAAAGCTCAAAGCCTCCTTCATCAACTGCCGTCCCTGACCGGTTCGGCGCACAGATTTTGCAGAAAGCACTCTGCCTATACTTATTTCGGGATAGGCCAGCCCGGCAGGCAAAATCCTGCAGTAGGCGGTAATGGAACTGTCTTGCCGGTAAAAAAGATGATATGCCTGAAAGTCCCTATTGTCCAAATCCTGATAGGGACAGTTTTGCTCTACAATAAATACGGCATTACGCATTTGCAAAATGCTATATAATTCATGTAATGAAAGTTCGTCGAAGCGCTTGAGTGTCCAGGACATAGGATGCTTTATTTATGCTTATTTAATAAAACCGATGTATGGCTCTGCCTTGACTGGTCTTAAAGTGATTGTAGCGGATGCCATTCTTGTTCCATCGGAATTATGTACGGGAGTAAATATAAGCAAAAAGGCTAATAATGAAGCAATGGCCTTACAAAATTTAACCCAGATTACGCATTAGGAATTTAAAAGAAAATTATTATGGCAAATAATCCACAAAATAGTGAAAAAAGCATAATAAATTATGGTTTTTGAGCTATTGAAGTGGATTAGAAGCAAGAATAATTTTATATAA
>DATGQB010000214.1:0-2523 GCA_035304405.1 Edaphocola sp. | reverse complement strand
TGCCTCTTCCCAGAATTTATCCGGCCAGTCGTCCTTAAAGTAGTCGTCGGCATAGGCTCGGATATTATGTAACTCTTCTAGGCTGGCCAGCTGCTGAATGTGTGCGTAAAGCTCCCACTCTTCGAAGCGTATATGCTGATTCAATAGGGCTTCCAGCTCTTTAATGGCCTCCACTTGGGGCTGAAGGCGGTCAAACATAGCCTTTAGCTGCTGGTGGTGCATTCTGGCTTTCTCGACCATAGCATCCTGTGGGGGCAAAAGAATAAAAGCTTGTTGCTCCTCTTCCTGAATGTGAATTTTGAGGTAGGAATCCCAGCACCAGCGCAGATACAGCACGATGCGCTCCGGAGCGATGCCTAGCCGCAGGCCCTCTCGTACCCGGTAGCAGATGAGCATGCCCTTATGATGCACCTGGCTCATAGATTGTAGAGAGGTCATTTTCTGAGCATACTCTTCTGAAATATAATTCATTTTCTTGATAAGGTCTGCCAGTATAATGGCGTGGTTGGCCTCGGGTGTGCCTGCGCCGTATACAAGCGTCAGCTGTTTGGCATTAGCCAGATATCTCAAGCGCTCCAGCTGCTCGTTTTTTTGCGCCAGCTCTTTCAGGTATGCCTCTTTGAATTCCAGAAACATTTCGGGTTTATGTCGAAACCATCTTCTGAGGCTATCTGAAGGTGCAAGTTCCTTATTCCATTCATGTATATTGGCAGCTTTAAGGCTCAGCCCTTTGGGCCATGACCGCTCAATTAGTATACGGTAGCCATCCCCTAAATGTGCTACTGCATTTGCTTGCTTTACTCTTACTCCCATTGCATTCCATCGTTTTAGTTCCGGTCTAGGCTCCTTCAGTATTAGTGAGGCATGTATATAAAGTTTAATAGGTGGTTTGGTTGATGTGTTTGTTTTAGTATAAAAAAAATTTCCTCTCGAAAGTTAGCAAATTAACCTTGAAGCTGAGCTTCGATGGCGATAGATTTTGGGAATAGGATATTATTTTCTAGGTGAATGTGCATCTGCAGGTCTGCGTCAAATGCTTCTAATTGAGTGAGTAGGGATTTGTATGCAGGGCAGGCATTTGCAGAAGCCTGATAATAATTGGTAATGGCGGCTATTTTACGGAAGCAGTCGCCCTCACCTTCATGTTCTTGCAGCATCATTCTAATGGGATTTTGGATGGTGCCAAACGGCGTGAGTAGGGCTGTGCCGGACTCCAGAGCTGTCACCATTTTTCGGATGTAAGGAAATACCACAAATTCCTCCTTGCTGAGGTGTTCTAGAATATCTTCCGTGATATCCTGAAACAACTGTGCTACTACCGACAGCTCAGGATGCTGGTCGCTATGTACTGCAAGCACATCATTTATATTAGATTCAATCTCCTTTATCTGTCTGCGCACGAAGCGATGGTGTGTTTTTTCGATATAGTCTGCCAAAAGATCTACCGGCCATTTGTCAAAATCTATATGTACATTCATCCTTTGGTCAGTGAGCGATTGAAGTTCGTCTATAAGCCGGCCCAGGTCTACGTTTTGGCTGAGGCAGGCCTGTTCAAGTGTTCTATTTCCCTTGCAGCAAAAGTCTATACCTTTTCTTTTGAAAATGGTGGCCAGGCGATAGTCCTGAACTACCAGATTGCCGATGTAGCTGTCTTTAGTAATGGTCATCTTTTTCTTTATTTATATCCTTGTTGCTATTGTTAAGTTTTGACAAAAGTGTCAAAATTAATAAGGGTTCAGTTTATTGTTCCATGTTGTTGGTAATAAATTGCCTTGGCGCTTTATTACGAGCAATATGGCTTGAGTATTAGCGAAGATTTTCTTAGGGTAATGAGTGTGTGGTGGTGTGCTGCTCATATTGATGTAGGTGTGGTGAGGGAAGGAATGATGCTTTAATCTCTTTTGAACTGTCTGGAGCCAAAAAAGAATAGGCTGGTTACTTTTAATACTTCCAGCGCCACGTACCAGAAGTGCATTCGCGACACTGGCAGGGTGGCCCCATCAATATGTAGTTGCGCTCTGGCGTCCATTAAGGGGAGCAACCAGAAAGTTTGCAATAATAATATTAAAAATGGTATTAAAAAAGGAAAATTGTTTATCCTGCTTGACCCTTGCCTGAGCATGAGGCTTCCCGCTATGCCAAGGGCCATTATCCATTCTACTTTATTAAGTGCTGAGAATACCAGTCGGCCAATAGACAGGCCTGCTGCCAGACTGATGCCCGGCGCCTGAAATTTGAGCCATGCTTCCATAAAGCTGATGGACGATACGAAACCAATCTATACAAATGTGCAGATGATAGCTATAGGCGATGTTAGAAACTTCATATCCTGATACTTTGCCAAAACGGTAGCTGCGCTGCTAGCAACTATCGTGAATAAATATATTAAACCCAGATTACGCATTAGACTCTTTATATAAAATTATTCTTGCTTCTAATCCACTTCAATAGCTCAAAAACCATAATTTATTATGCTTTTTTCACTATTTTGTGGATTATTTGCCATAATAATTTTCTTTTAAA
>DATGQB010000213.1:0-10266 GCA_035304405.1 Edaphocola sp. | reverse complement strand
CTGATAGATACAGATGTCTTGCAGAAGGGGCTTGGGGCAGCTGCTTTTGCCCCAAAAACTTACAATGCGGTTGGCCTCTTTATGGGCAAAAGGCCGTATAGTGTACTGGGCATGCAGGCATAAGCCGGTTTCTGCTGCCGTCTTTTGCCAGAACGGCCACTCGCTGGTGGGGTAGAGTACGCAAAATATTCCCTCAGGACTGAGTAGCTGTGATACCTTTCGAGCAAGTACAGATTTTTGCAAGCTGTCGTCGTGGCGGGCAAGATGGCGCTGCTTTCCTGTAGCAGATAAGTGCTTATGAAAAAATGGAGGATTGCAAATAATGGCATCAAAATGCATCTTAGCCTCAAACTCTTGCAGTGCCCTTAAACTAAGCTGAAATCGGGTAGTCCAGGGACTGGCAGCAAAGTTGGCCTTTGCCTGATGTACAGCTTCGGCGTCGATATCTATTGCGGTAAACCGGGTACGGGGCAGCTTTTGTGCCAGCATAAGGCTTAGCAGACCGGTGCCGGTGCCGATATCCAGCACATCCGCCGGCGGACAACTTAGCCAATACCGGGCAGCAATAGCCCCTTGAAGGCAAGCGTCGGTACTTACTTTCATGCCACTGCGCTCTTGCTGCACTAAAAACTGCTTGAACTGGAAATAATTATTCGCCAATCTGGAATGAAAAAATGAACGTTCAACAATTTAAATCTCGAATCCTTGAGCACTGCGTGCTGATGGCACTGCATCTAAGCTTACAAATTCCCCAGCCAGAAACTTATAATGGGCTGTGATAGCAATCATTGCAGCATTATCGGTGCAGTATTCAAACTTGGGCAAAAATACCTGCCAACCCTGCTTTTGCCCCAAGGCTTCCAGAGCCTTCCTCAAGCCACTATTGGCTGATACGCCACCGGCAACGCCTATTTGCTTAATCTTATGCTGCTTGGCTGCTTTAGCGAGTTTCTTGACCAATGCCTGTACAATGGTATATTGTACCGATGCGCAAACGTCTGCCATGTGCTCCCTAATAAAATCAGGATTCGATTTGATTTGCTTTTGCAGGAAGTAGAGCACCGCAGTCTTAATACCACTAAAGCTAAAATCCAAATTAGGAATATTGGGAATGGGAAATTCAAAAGCCAGAGGGTTGCCCTCGGCCGCATGTTTATCTATCAGCGGACCACCGGGATAAGGTAAATCTAGCATTTTGGCAATCTTATCAAATGCTTCTCCTGCAGCATCGTCAATTGTGCTTCCGAGAATTTCCATATCCAGGGGCGCATTGACCTTTACAATTTGAGTATGGCCTCCGGAAACAGTAAGGCAAAGAAAGGGGAATGCGGGACGAGGTTCATCTATAAAATGGGCGAGCACATGCGCTTGCATATGATGCACCCCAATAAGTGGGATATGGAGTGCCTGTGCCATGCCTTTGGCAAAGCTGGCACCCACCAATAATGAACCTAGCAAGCCGGGGGCCTGAGTAAAAGCTATGGCAGACAAATCCTGATTGGAGATGCCTGCTTCTGTCATGGCCTGATGTACCACTGGGACGATATTTTGGAGGTGTGAGCGAGAAGCTATTTCGGGTACCACACCGCCATATTTCTCGTGCACCTTTTGGGTAGCCACCACATTGCTTAAAATATGCCCATCTTTAATAACCGAAGCTGCTGTTTCATCGCAGGAGCTCTCGATGGCCAGTATAATATGAGATTGTTGCTGTATCACCCTGCAAATTTAGGTGAAAATTATCTGCCTGAAGGGGGTAATGAGTACTTCGGTAATTTGCAGTAAGAATAGAGTGGGTATGCCGCGTGAGGGGTAGCAGTGTAAAGCCCGGAGCGGGCAGGCATGGAGTGAACGGAATGCTAGCGCGCGAGGACTTGAAACGGATAACCCGACCCGCTGCCGATTCCCAGCATTGGAAGTGACTGGTAGCTCAGCGTAGGCTAAAGGCGGAATATGGAGTGGCGGCGGGGCACGCCCAGAAATGAAAAAAGCAAAAGTGGGCGGCAGCTTTAATCATCCTCCTCGGCTGCAATGGCTTTTTCAGCCGCCTTGTAATCTGCTGTTTTGCCCAGCCCAATATTTACCTTGCCATTTTTGTCTGAAGTGGCTTTGAAATGCAATACCAGCCCCTCGCCCTTGCGCTTGCGCTTGCCGCGCTTCTCCCTTTCTTTGTCTACTTGCGGATTGCGCAGGGGCACCTTGATGTCGATAGCGGTAGGATGATGCTTGTTGAGTCCGTAGCGACCCTGGAAGTGAAGATTTAATGCGCTGGTAGCTAGAGTGGTAGGTGGAATGTGGATGGTGCCATCGGCAACTCGGAGCTGGCCGTTGAAATAAGGGACCTCAAGGTAACCCAGACCGCGGCGAGGGAAAAAACGCTTTAATTTATCGAAAAATGCAAAGCTTTTGAGTGCGGCATTTTTGAGCTCATATTGGAGCGTTCCTATCAGTTTATCTTCCGGCAGACTGCCTTGGTCGGTAATATTACCCTTAAGCTCTGCATTGACAGAGATTTGTCCCTCTACATTTTTGTCTGTGAGTCCGGAGAAGCCAAAATTGTTCATGGCGTAGAAAAACTTATCTACCCGCACATTATCTACTTTGACGTTGGCGTGAAAAGGATTGTGCGCTGATTGCTGATTGATGCTGCCTTTGATACGGATATGACCATCGGCATGGTGCAGGCTCATATCATGAATAGTAATGCCGGCTTCGGTAAAATGCATATGGGCCAGCAAATTGGCCACGGCAAATCGCTTGTAGCCAGCCTTTTTGACATTCATATTCAGCCGTACAGAGCTGCTACTCAGAAAGTCATCAAGCTTCATAGAAGCATTTTTGACCGCTCTGCCTGTGCTGACCTGAGCGTGCTTGGAGCGCCTTTGCGTGAAATAGGTTTGGAATGCTGCCAGGTCTATATTATTGCTAAACAGTTTCAAATCCATCTGGGCTTTGCCGGGTAGCTCCATGAATGCAGTGAGGAAATCCTTGGAGCTGCCGGTGATATTGATATCACTCTTATTGGACTGTACATAGAACTGGTCGATATTAAGGTCTGTACCATTGAAGCGCATGCTTACATTGCCGTCATGAAATTTGAGGTTCCGCTCTTTGTAAACGAAGTCTACCCCTTTGAGGTGCACCGTGCCATATATGCGGTCGGCAATAAGCGTATTGCTAAACAGCCTGCCATTATAATTGAGATTGTATTGCACCCTGCCTTTAGAAAAAGCAAAATGCTCGCTGAAGATATCATTAAAAGCCGTGGCGTCAAACTGTGCCGCAAGTTCTGCCCTGGCAAAGGGCTCTTTGAAATTGCTCAGACTGACATTGGTGGCTCTGATGGGCAAGCTGGCAAATGAGGCTGCCAGCGTATCGAGCATCACTACAGAGTTACTGTCGTGGCAAGGAATGCCTTTGACCACTTCGTTATCAAACCAGCCTTTGAAATGCACCTGGTGCAGGGTGTAATCAAAGAGTTCTACTTTATTGCTGTCGGTATTAAATTGAAGATTAACATGCGGACTGCCCCTTTGGGACATAAAGCCCTCGATAGTAGCGGAGAGATTGACCGTATGGTGAAATTTGAGTCGAGAGAGCTTGTCGTAAATATTCTCAGACATCCAGTGGGTGCCTTTGTTGTAGTTAAGTTTGTTGGCTACAAAGTGCATACTGAAAGGGATATTCTCCTCCGGAATAAAATGAAAGAGCGCGTCGAAGTCTAGTTGTTCGCCGTCGATATTGATGCGGGTGGGGTGCACCTGCATCGTTTTATGGGCAGGGTTGATATCAATATTAAAATTACTCTTAACCAACGCATCTTTGAGAAAGGAGCCAAAGTTGAGGTTGAAGCCTAGCTGGGCAAAATGAGCCTCTACAGCCATTTTTATATTAATGCTACTATCCTTGTCGGCAACGGTGCCTTTGGCTTTATTGATTGTAAAAGCAAACTTTTTATGGAGCAGTTTATTCTCGACAAAGAATGAACAATCATCCAGTTCGAAACGAGCTATTTCTATGTTGAGCGGTTGTGAGTCCTTTTGCTTCTTTTTCGATTGTAAGATGTAATTGTTGCTGTAACCCGTGCTATCGGTAAAAATATTGAACTGTGCATCACGGATGCTCAGCTTCGAAAACTGAGGCTGGCCTTTGAGCAAAGAAATGAGGTCAAGGTTAAGAAATGCATGCTTAATCTCCAGCAAATTAACAAGGTGTTGATGATACAAGCTATCGTGTAGCGAAATGCTGTCGAGGCGAACAGAGGCTTGGGGGAAGCTGCTAAAGAGGTCTGGTTGTATGTCTTTGATGTAAAAGCTGCCGCCTAGTTCTTCTGCCACCTTATTTCGGATGCTATGTATAATCTCTTGTTTGTGCGTACTTATATACCAGTACAATCCGGCCCAAAGGATAAGCAATAGGCTGATTAAACTGCCTAGCGCAATCGTGATAATTTTCTTCCATTGAAGCCGTTTTGCATTCATAACTGCAAGATAATACATATTCGAATAGGAGAGGGGACATTTTTTATGTTATTGATATGTTAATGATAGTTTAGCAACTAAGATATATTTTCTCTGAGAAGGTTTTAAGTTTAAATAAGTTTTATATATTAAAAAACAGAATTGTGTTAATGTGCCCCTCTGAAGACATACAGTTAGCGGTCTGAACACAGTATATGTGTAAATGGCTTGCCACAGGCTTTCTGAGGCCATGATTTATAATAATGATATGTTATCTGGATGTTATTTAGATGTTAATCGTTTGTGCACCCTTAAGTTTGTTATTTTGAACAAAATATTGTTTTATCTTTGTGGCTAAGAAAGATAGCTAATGACCTAACGCCTACGCTTTAGTTTTATTTCAACGTTTTTAGCATATAGGTTAATAATTTTTTTGTTGTGTATTGGAGTCGGTTATTACAGGTTTTTAGATTACCCTTTGATTGCTGCACTGCCACACACACAGCTCTTCGGACCACTTCTGGTCTAAAGTACGATTTACACAACTTACCACTCCGACCAGGACAGGCTTACATGTAAAGACTAGTAAAGTCGCTGATAATCGGTTATTACCTTAGGTAATAATCAGGATGTTTACGTTCTAGAAGTAAATGTTTTCAGGAGAATTTCAGGTAAGCTTTCCCTTGGAGTAAATCTTTTAGGTGGATGTTTGCTTTTTTAATAGTGTCGGTTTGATTCTTAACGCTATCGCCGGCGACGCCTAATGGTACCTTTAAGCACAACATAACCTTTTGATGGTGAGTGTAGAGCGCAAACTAGAGTCGCCGCTCCGCTATATCGCTACTTGAAGATTACGTGATTATTCAATAATTCAATTTTAAATCTCTCTAGTATGAAGCCAAAACTGTCTACACAACTTTTTATGTTTGCGTGGCTACTGGCCGTGCTTTGCGGCTGGGTGAGCGGCGCCAGAGCCCAACAAAATTTGATTCGGCCCAACGTATCCGAGCCTTTTGTGAGCTCGCGATTCTCTTCTTTATCTGTACTGGGAGCAACTGCGACGGGGCTGTCCGCGGGCGTTAACCAGTGGGGAAATAGCCACTCTGTGACTGATTGGGATACTACTGATTACGCTACGCTGGTACTTACAGCACGTACAGTTGGAGGCACCCTCGGCTGTCTTACTCCTGTAGCAACCAATGGGGTAGGCACCATTACGCTGGGTGATGCCGCCAACACCTATGCTGTAGGTAATTACGTGGGTTTTGTGATTGGTACTACTGCGACCAACGTAACTTATAAGGTAGAAACCTCAAACGGAGGTGGCACGTTTACAACAGTATCGCAGCAAAGTATTCGCAACAATCTCCCAGGGAAAATCACTGTGGGCGGTTTTGCCGCGGCAGCTTATAACCAAGTGAGACTCACCGTGACCACAGAGGCAACTTGCCAAAGCACCATGACTAGTACTTTCAGCGTCTATTATGCAGTGCACATTTCTTATGACAACGGTCCGGGAGCCCCTAGTTGTAATACCATTGTTCCTTTGGTGAGTCCTTATTACGACCTGAGTGTGTCAGGGTCCACTTTAGGCTTGAACAATGTCATTGATGAGAATTTGAATAATGATGTTAGCATCATCAGTCTTTTAGGTATTCCGGGCAATGTTGAAGTTAAGGACAATAAAAATATGTATCCTGCGGGTAGCTACTTGGGTTTTAAAGTGGCCAATTCCCCGGGACTTTTGGGCCTGCTTTCTATTGATTTGCTGAACTCGATAACCATCAAAACCTTTAATAATAATACATTGGTAGATGAGTTTTCAGGGTCGGATGTTCTTATTGGTTTAGGATTGCTTACCGACTCTACGCCTTACGAAATAGGTGTGGTGACTACAGGTCCGGCCAACACGGTGCGCATAGAGTTTAGTTCTGCACTCAGTGCGCTGCATGTGTACCACCCTATTTTTAGATGCTTTAGTGAAGGGCAGCCATTGGCCTGCAATACTATGACTGCTTTGTCAACACCCGAGTATCCGGTTTATGTAGATAAGAATAGTTCTGGTGTAGTTAATGTGGGCTTACTCGGTGAGAATATCGTCAATCCCGAAAATTTAGTTGATGGTAACCCTAATACATTTGTTTCTGTAAATCAGAATTTACTTGATATAGGTGGTGGTTTCCGTATCTCTGTCAAAAAACATCTGAGTCCATTCCCGGGTGGCTATTTTGCAGGATTTAGAGTGGGTAAAGGTGGCCTACTCGGACTCGAATTACTTGACGGTTTGGGTGTGGTAACCTACCTGAATGGTCAAATGCAGGATTCACTTTCTGGTAGCGGCACATTAGTGAATGCGAGTACTACTATCCTGAATGGCGATGCAACAACGATTATCGGCTTTAAAACAGATTCGTTAAAACCATTTGACGAAATCAGACTGATTTCTACAGGTCTTCTGTCGTTGAACGTGTTGAAGCAGTTACGGGTATATGAGGTATTGGTGCAAGAATTTTGCCCTGGTACTGCGATGTCTTGTAATACACTTACTGCCTGGGCTTCTCCGGAGTATCCGGTTTATATTGACGGCAAAAATACAGGTGAGAGCGGAATTCTGGATATATCTAATCCCGCCAGCCATCCGGAGTATGCTATTGATGGAGACTCTACTACTTATGTGGAACTTTCTATGACGGCTACAGTGGGTACTTATACTACATTTGCTATTGCTGATGCCCTGAATACGTACAATGCCAATCCTGGTGAAAAAACTTATGTGGCCTTTGATGTAAGTGTTGGCGAAATTGTCAATGTAGATTTGCTCAATGCTATGGGCGTGCATTTAATCAAGCCAGATGGCACCCTGTCTGATAGTTTGTATATGCCTAAATTGCTTGCTGGTGTGGGCCTCCTAGGTTCCAGACAGCGTCAGATGATTGGTATAGTGGCAGACGAGCCTTTTATAGGAGTACAGTTGGTTATTAATAATTTGATTGGGGTGGACCTGACAGCTTTGAGGATTTATGATGTATATCTACAAGAGCTGTGTCCGGTAGCTTTAAATTGTTATGAAAGCGTATTGCTTACCAATCAAAGCCATCCGGTAATCATTAATCCGGACAGAAGTGGTACAGCGGGTTTGGCCAATGTCAATCTCTTAGGATCTAATATTGCCAATATCGGAAATGTTATTGATACCAGTTTGGCTACTTATGCTACCATCACCAAATCTGTAGGAGCTATTAGTAATACCGCTATATCAGTGCTGAATCCGGTGGGTACCTATCCTACAGGGTCTATTGCAGGCTTCGTAGTAGAGCGTAGCGCCAGCATTGTTGAGCTCGATTTGCTCACAAGTATTGCCATTTCTACTTATAATGATGGGCAGTTGCAGGAAACCTCAAATGCAGGTACGCTTCTGGGCCTGGAATTATTAGGGCTTAATCTTATCGGTTCGGGTAATGGAGTCTACAATTTAGGTTTCATTACTAGCAAACCTTACGATGAAATTCGTATCACCGTGAACGACCTTGTGGGGCTTGATGTGGGGTATCTGAATGTCTATGGTGCATTTGTAGATACACGTACCGCTTTTGGTGCCGGTTTATTCTGCGCTTCCACTAGTCCCGACTTCGCTGTTACAGAATTGGGCAAGGATGCCTATGGTGACGTTGCTACCAACGACAGAATGCCTACTGCTGCTACCTATAGTAATCCGGTGGCAGATGCCTCAAATCCGAATAGCAACTTGCCCCTACTTGCCGCAGACGGTACCTATAGCTTCAGTACAGTCCTTCCAGGAAAATATGTATTCAATATCACAGTATGTTTGCCGGGTCAGACAAGCGACTGTATGAGTGAGCAGCTGACTGTTACCGTGCTGGATACAGCCTTGACAACACCTAATCTGTCGGTTGTGAATCCGGATGTGGTATACGTGAGCAATACCACGACTACTCCTAATCCTGTGGTAATTGATGTCCTGGCAAATGACGGTATTGGCAATCCTGGAGGAATTTTAGAGATGCCTTTCATTGCTGCAGGAGATTCTGCACAGCACGGCACCTTGAGCACTGACATTAACGGAAAGCTCGTTTACACTCCGGCTCCGGGCTATATTGGAGAGGACTATTTCACATACACCGCATGTGAAACACCAAGTGGCCTATGCGGTACGGCACTAGTTAAGATTACAGTATTGGGCGCTGATGCACCAAACGTTACTATTGCAGTGGACGATTATGTAAGCGCATACCAAGGCAATACTATTGTTGTATCTGCCGCCGAAGGTTTGCTGGCCAATGACTACGATCCCGAAGGAGATAACCAGTATGTGGTTGCATTTACTGCCAATATGGTTGATACCGGTACTCTGGTAGTAAATGCAGATGGTAGTTTTGAATTTACTCCTGTGCCGAGCTTCCACGGTCCTGTGGCTATACCTTGTCAGATAGTAGATGATGGCAACCCATCCGCTAGTAGCTATGCTACCCTGCATATCTTGATGAATAAAGGCGTTCCTGATTTGACACCGAGCTCGACCATGGTCAATGCTAGTTTTAATGCGGCAAGTGCTACATCCAGAGGATTCATAGCTAATATTAGCGAAATACTGGGCATGGGTACCAATACCAGTCTGGCGGCCATAGAGGTACGCATTTCTAAGAGTGGCAATTTTACCTATAGTTTTGATCCAAATGCTACGGTAGTCAATGGTACTGTAGTCAACAATGCAGATTGGGAATTGATAAATGAAACTCCTACTAGCCTCATTTTCCGTCTTAAGGAAGGATTGAATGTTCAGCCAAATGGCCTATCTCGCATTGGTCTTACCATGCAGGCGCTGCCGGGTGCTACCTTAGGCACCGTCAATTCTACTATCACCATTATCGATGGCTCCGGTGGCGAAATGAATGTGCTAAACAACATTAGCATTAGGCAGTTGCTTATTTTCTAATCAAATAAATATTCTATTTTATGAAATATACAAAATCTCTATACTTAGGTCTATTGGGTGCTTCTCTGGCGCTCACCAATATGGCTGAGGCACAAACAGTTCCTCCATATGCTCAGTATGCCAATATGTCCATTATGGATATCAATTTGCATGGTGGGGGTAATACTATCAACGGACAGGGAGTCCTTATTTTTAATATTGGTAATGAGTCCTCAAGCCCCACTCAAGGTATCATTCCGGAGGGTTCTATCAACGCTCACATCAGCTTCTCGGATGTTTTCGGTATTGCTGGCCCCTATGGTGGTCATGTGCCTCCTGCAGGATTGGTAGATTCTCTGGAAGCACAGGGCTGGAGCTTAGATTATTTAGAAACTGGTCCTGCCGGCACTATTAGGGTTATTAATACCGTGGCTATGGCCATGGCAGATTATTTGCCCTTACGACTTCCGGTAGTAGGCTTTGATGCAGGGCGTAGTGGTATCGTTACTATCACGCTCGACAGAAACTTGCCCATCTCGGTAGGTAATACGCAGATTGTGGATGATGCATTGTACAATACATTTTATGTATCGACTCTTCCTGTACCAATAATTCTCAGCAAGTTTTCCGCAAATGAATCAAATTGCG
Source organism: Edaphocola sp. (assembly GCA_035304405.1). Taxonomy (GTDB): domain Bacteria; phylum Bacteroidota; class Bacteroidia; order Chitinophagales; family Chitinophagaceae; genus Edaphocola. The sequence goes on along the minus strand of DATGQB010000213.1, from coordinate 225 downwards.
GTACAGTGGCTGTTGAATGGACCACCGAGCAGGAAGCTCAGTTCTCGCACTTCGAGGTAGAGTACAGTAAGGACGCAAAAAGTTTTCATCCTGTAGCTCTAGTGAAAAGCAAAGGAGAGGCAACCGGCAGTGCTTACAAGCTTAGCCTCCATCAGGCAGACAAGGTAGGTTTCTACCGCCTCAAAATGGTTGATAACGATAACAGCTTCTCCTATAGCGATGTGC
>DATGQB010000212.1:0-8367 GCA_035304405.1 Edaphocola sp. | reverse complement strand
AGCAAACAAAGCACGGTTATTACTAATTTTCTCATCAATGCAAAATATTTTGTTGTACAAAAATAACAATTTAATCCTGCGAAAATAATTTTTTGGCTTTTGGCGCAGAGTGCTCGCTACAGTAAGCTATATACTCGCATGGGTAGGGTGCTCTGCATTGTGGCCCCATGCATATGACCGGACTACGGCCGCTAGACAGCACCTGTAGTAGTTCTGGTATCTGTTGCTGCAATTGTGGCAGGTATTCCGCAAGCCCGGCACTCATCTCATGCAGCACAAAACCGTCCTGGCCGTTGTTTAAGACCAGATAAAAATTTCGCAATCGCTCTGCATACAATTGCTGTATAACATAATACTGTATCGCCAAATCCCGAATAAATACTTCTTTGATTTCGGTAGCATTTTTTACCTCATAGATATCTATACTCCCATCGGCTAGTACCTGACACACATCTGTCATTACCAGTGTCTTGTTGGCTATAAAGCATGCCTCAAACAATGTCTGCGGCTCTCCTGATGCCAGTGCGGCAGCGGTATAAGAGGCACCGATAGACCATACATCCTTTTGCAGCAGCTGCTGCACATCTACCCCTTCGGGAAAGGTAGCCTTAAACAGGCCCTCAAAACTGCGTCCATCCGAAAATTTCTGTAATGTGGCTGCATCAGGCGGTGTGCGGGCTGCGGGCTTGTAGCGTAGGAGATGCAAATATTTTTTGCATTGCAGGCCCTTCTGCACACTGGATTTGGTCAAGGTGTAAAACTGCGGAAACAAGTCCCGCAAATTAATAGGTTTAGGCATTGTACTGCTTCATTTCAGCTTCACAAAGCATAAAATTAAAAAACTGCCTCAAAAATAATTGGTTTCGGATGGCTCTATCGCTACTACAATGGCATATGGGCTCCACCTAATTCATCCTTCAAGGCAGTTGCGACTTAAAATTTATTTTTCCACATCATACTCTCTACGGGGCGGATGGTACGTTCTGTATATTTAGCATTATCCTTTTTGTTATACAAATGCTGCACCTCACCGGCCACCGGAAAATAAATAAGCTGACCTATAGGCATTCCTTCGTAGATACGCACCGGATGCACACAGGAAATTTCGAGTGTCCAGGTATTGCAAAAACCCACATCTCCCTTACCTGCAGTGGCATGAATATCTATACCAAGACGTCCGGTAGAGGATTTACCTTCCAGAAAAGGCACATGATTATGCGTTTCGGTATATTCTTGAGTAACACCCAGATACAATGTGCCCGGCTGCAATACATAACCCTCTTCAGGTATTTCAAAATGCCTTATTTTGTTATGCGCCTTGGCATCTAAAATACCGTCTTCATACACCGCAAGGTATTTTCCCAGATGCACGTCATAGGAGTTAGAGCCTAAATATTTCCTGTCGAATGGTTCTATTACAATAGTGCCCTTTTCGATTTCTGCCAGAATAGCCAAATCGGATAAAATCATATATTATGACGATGCTTTTTCGGTATTAAAATTCAATCTGTCTGCCATCCATGACTGGGCCAGCGGTTGTAACCATTGTTGCTCCATTTCTTTTTTGGAAGCCACCAGATTGTTGAACAATAAAGTATCAGGCTGTAAGTATCCCTTATCCAGAGCATACTGCACCTGATTCATAGGTAGCACTTCGGGCTGTCCTTTTACCAAAAAGGTGATAGATAATCTATCAAAAAGATTACAATCATACTGCCGCTCCAGGCTTTTGATAATGCGCATCATACTATCGGTACTACAACCGCTGATGGGTTCCACTGTTTCGTCAGCCATTATCACTACAAATCTATTAAACAAGAGCTTGCCCCAACCCTTTGCAGGCTTACCATGCACCTGCCATTGTGCAGTAAACTGATACAGTTGCTCATCTATTTCTCTCTCCTGTGCCTGAGTAAAGGGGCGAGTACTTTGGAAAATCCATACGCGCGAGCGCTCATCAAAATCAGCAGGCAACAGCGCTGCTACATTTATCTCATTCATATTACAAAGGTATGCAATTAGCCTTACAACTACTTGTTAAACGCGTTCATGGTGCGGGCTATACCCTGAGTAGCAAAGCTCTCTATGATATCTATCGACTTCAGTACTTTTTCTTTGATTATCGGCATCTCATCCTTGCTCCACCTTCCCAGCACAAATTCTACCTGCCTCCCCTTTGGAAAATTATTGCCTATACCGAAGCGCAAACGAGGATACTGATTGGTGCCCAATGTTGCCTGAATATCTCTCAATCCATTATGGCCGGCATCGCTACCACCGGGGCGCAAACGCAAGGCTTCCAAAGGCAAGGCTAAATCATCTACAATCACCAGGACATTTTCAATGCTTATCTTTTCTTTATCCATCCAGTATTTTAAAGCCTTACCACTCAGATTCATATAGGTTGTGGGCTTGATTACAATAAACTGTCTGCCCTTCCATTTGATTTCTGATACAAATGCCAGTCTGTCTTGTCTGAAACTGCCTCCATGCTTTATCACAAAAGCATCGGCCACATCAAAGCCTATATTATGGCGGGTAGCATCATACTCAGCGCCGATATTTCCTAAGCCGACTATCAAAAATTTCATGCTGCAAATGTACTATTTGTAAGCGACATATATTATCTAACAGTAGGTATGCTCTACGCAGGGGGCAAATGTCGCTTGTAATGATGAAGCATGTGAAAAATCATAAACCACAGCGATTAAAACAGCATTCTTATCACAAAAAAATTGACTCTAGGTCCATGCAGATGTTCCTATTCCGGATTTTCGTTGCTGGTACAGAAGTTTTATCAGCCCGTCTGCCAGGCCTATTTTGGGTACAAAAATTTCTTTGGCTCCGGCCCATTTTATCACAGAGGTATAGAGGCGCAGCGCCGGCACTATTACGTCTGCCCTATCTCTGCGAATACCAAACTGACGCATGCGCTCTTCTACACTGAGCGAGGCCAGCTGCTCATAAAAACTATCCAGTTGCTCCAGACTCAAAGGCCTTCCTTCCTTGGTTTTGGACATAGAGAATAGCTTGTTGATGTTGCCACCACTACCAATTATTGTTATGTCCTGATATGCTTTGGTATGATGCTTTACAAACCACTCCAAATAATCCATCTGGGCGGTACTCACCTGTTGCTGCAGCAGTCTTATGGTGCCAATATTAAACGACTCTTTGAATACAATCTGACCTTCGCCAAACATACTCAGCTCGGTACTTCCACCACCCACATCAACATATAAATAATGTCCATTTTTGTCCATCATATCAGCGATATGGGTCTCATAGATAATAGCAGCCTCTTCTGCACCGCTTATGATTTCGATAGCTATACCCGTTTCTTTTCGAATAGCTTCCACAATGGAGGCACCATTGGCAGCATCGCGCATGGCCGAGGTGGCACAGGCACGGTAGGCCTCTACTTTATAGATATCCATCAAAATGCGATAAACATTCATGGTATCTTTTATCATTTGCTTTTTCTCATCTGAGATTTTGCCGCTCTGAAAAACGTCAAAACCCAGGCGCAGAGGCAAGCGCAGGAAGTTGAGTTTGGTAAACTGTACCTGAGCCTTTTCGTTTTCTGTAACCTCTGCTATCAAAAGCCTTGAAGCATTAGAGCCGATATCAATTGCAGCAAGTATCAAATCTGTTGTATTTAATGGTTAAGGAAATAATGAGGTATTAACCCGGCAGGCGATTTTTGGCAGCATCAATCTGAGCGGCCACAAACGCACGTATCAATTGCTGTGCTCTACGCTCCTCTTCATCGGGGGCGCGGGTCACATACTGATTTTGCTGTGCATTATCGAGAATCCTCGCCTTTACGTTCTCTGAGAGCTGTATTGCCAATATTTTCAATAACTCCTTTTTCAGTTTTTTATCCAAAACCGGACAAGCCACCTCTATTCTTCGGTCTAAATTGCGAATCATCCAGTCGGCCGAGGAGATAAAAACCTTGGGTTTACCGGCATTTTCAAATGCAAATACCCTGGCATGCTCCAGATACTCATCCACGATACTAATAGCCTGAATGGCTTGCTTATATTTTTTGCTTTCCGTTATCTGGCAGCAAATACCCCTAACTATCAACTGCACCGGCACGCCTACAGTAGCCGCTTCGCTTAGTTTTTCCATCAAAGCAGCATCCACAAGACTATTGAGCTTAATTATTACCCTTGCCGGCTTGCCCGCCTTAAAATGCTGAATTTCGTTATCTATGAGTTGCAACCAGGTAGCACGCATTGTAAGTGGAGACACGACCAGGTGCTTCAGCCCCTTAAGACTATTCTGCTTAGCGGGGTTTTCGAGAAAACTAAAAACCTTTTGCACATCGGCTAATATTTGCTTGTGAGCCGTGAGCAAGCAGTAATCTGCATAGAAATTTGCCGTAACCTCATTGAAGTTGCCGGTAGAGATAAAGCCATACTGGCGTTGTAGGCCAAATTCTAACTTGGTAATGAGGCAGAGCTTGGCATGTACCTTCATACCGGGAATACCATTCAGCACCTGCACCCCTTCTTCCGATAGTTTTTCCCTCCACTTCAGATTAGCCTCTTCGTCAAAGCGGGCTTTCAACTCCAACACCGCAGTAACCTTTTTGCCATTACGGGCAGCATTCACCAGCGCATTAGCAATTTGCGAGTTGTGCGCCAATCGATACAAGGTAATTTTGATAGACTCCACTGCGGGGTCTATGGCCGCCTCTCGCAGGAGGTCTATCAGTGGGTCGAATGAATGGTAGGGAAAATGTAGCAAAATATCTTTGCGGTCCAGTACCTCCATGATGCGCACCGGCTGCTCGAGGTCGGGATGCATCATTGGTTCAGGTTTGGGGGCCAAATCATCAAATACCGATTTAGGGAAATTCATAAAATCCTTGGCATTATGAATTCTACCACCCGGCACAAGATTGTCCTTTTTCAGCTGCAATCGTTTTACCAAATACTCCAGCAGCACCTTATCTATAGCCTCGTCAAATACGAAGCGTGTGGCTTTGCCCTTTCTGCGGCCTTTAATACCCTTTTCCAATGCAGCCACCAAATCGGCATCCGCATCTAAGTCAAAATCAAACTCTGCATCGCGGGTCATCTTTACCACATAAGCCGCATACTGGTCAAACCCAAAGGCAGAGAAGAGCTGGTGCAAATTGGCACGAATGATATCTTCGAGCAGAATAATTTCCTTTCTACCACTTGCTGCAGGTAAAATAACAAATCGCGGCAAATCGTTGGGCACCTCTATGAGCGAGTAGCGCCGCATGGCTGGATGAATAGCAGAGCCCAAAATACAGGCCAGATAAATAGACCTGTCTTTAAGCAGCGGAAACTGAGGAATGCTCTCAATCATCAAGGGCACGATATGGGTACGCACATATTCGTTATAATACTGCCGCACAAAGGCAGATTGCCCGGCATCGAGGTCTTGCTCTGTTTTGAGATAAATATGATGCTTTTCCATCTCGGTGAGAATGGAGTCAAATGTCTTGTCAAACTCCCGGTTTTGCTCCATCACAATGCTCATAATTCTGTTGAGCGTCTTACTAGGGTCTTCATCCAGAGAGGCCTTTGCAGATTTGCTAAGAGCGGTCATGCGTATCAGTGAGGCCACCCTTACTCTGAAGAATTCGTCTAGATTATTGGAAAAAATACCCAGAAAACGGAGGCGGTCATACAAAGAAACCGAAGGGTCTTTGGCTTCCTGCATCACACGTGCGTTGAACGACATCCAACTAATATCCCTTACTATCTTTACTGATTTTGCCATAAGCTACGTGGTTTATTGTACCGGCTGCCCCGCCAGCGGCCATTATCTATGCAAATGTAACCTTTAAGCAGCGATGTTATTATAAAGAATTATTAAGTTTTGCCCCAAACGAATCATAATCACATGATGACGCTATGCCCTTAGCCCTACATGCCTGAGGGACAGCAACAGAAAGCATGCAGCAGTGCGCAACAAAGTGGAGCGCTGCGATGACTTGGAGGACAAGTGAGCCATATAGCAAATAGATGTTGCTATATGGTGAAAGTTGCGAACGCAGTTCACCCCACCCGCCGCAGCTGCCATCCCAGCTATCCGAGTCGATAAAGCACAGGCTTAAGAAGCTGCGGCGGGGCACGCCCTCATAATACTCACCAGAAACATTGCAGGAATCATGCCCAAACTATAAGTCGGTGCAAGCGGTCGAATAGGCGTGGCTACCTTATATTTGCAATATGATGACCAATCAGGAAATAGCCGAGTATTTTGAGCTGCTATCCAAGCTCATGGATATACATGGTGCGGACAGCTTCCGCGCAAAATCATATGGTGCTGCCGCCTTTAGAATAGCCAAGCTGCCTATGCCATTGAGTACTATGGATTTGGAAAGCCTCAAAAGCATACCTGCCATTGGTGCGTCTACGGCACAAAAGATAATAGAAATAGCGCAGACCGGTAAGCTGGCAGCCTTGGAGGAGTATCTGGCCAAAACGCCGCAGGGTGTGGTGGAAATGCTATCGGTAAAGGGCATAGGCCCTAAAAAGATAGGCTTGCTATGGAAGGAGCTGGGCATAGAAAGCATTGGCGAGCTGGAATATGCTTGCCAGGAAAACAGGCTCACCAGTCTCAAAGGCTTTGGTGCCAAAACACAGTCTGCCATACTGGAACATATTGGTTTTTTGAAGGCCAACTCTGGCTACTGCCTGTATGCAGAAGCAGACACACTGATGCAGCAGATAGGCCAGAGCCTGCATGCACGCTACCCGAATGCGCTGTGCAGCCCTGTAGGAGACTATCGCCTGCAACGCAATGTGCTGGATAAGCTGGAGTGGCTATGCACGCTGAGGAAAGAAGATATACTCAACATTTTTGCGGATACGGAACACCAAGCTAGCGAAACTCCGGAAGGCCTAAGCATACAACTGCCGGGCATGCCGCCATTGAAATTTTCATTGGTAGCGGACAAAACGGCTTTTTACCTTAGCCTGTTTAAGCAATCTGGCTCGGCGAGCTTTATTGAGGCCTTTGAGCAGCAATATAGCTATCCTTCGGAGGTCGAGAGCGAAGCAGACATTTTTCAACATAACAAGCTGACTTATATACCACCAGCACTGCGTGAGCAGGCCACTATTTTGGCACAAGCAGCAGCGCAGCAAGTGCCCGAACTACTGCAAGTAAGTGATATCAAAGGCATTATACACAGCCACTCTAGCTACAGCGATGGGCAGCATAGCCTAGAGCAAATGGCCACTGCTGCCCGGGATAAGGGTTACGAATATCTGGTAATAAGCGACCACTCGCAGGCTGCATTTTATGCCAATGGTTTGAGCGTAGAGCGCATTTATCAGCAGCATGCAGAGATTGATGCGCTGAATCAAAAGCTGGCTCCGTTTAAAATACTGAAAGGTATAGAATCAGACATCCTCAGTGATGGCAGACTGGATTATGAAGATGAGGTACTGCAAAGCTTTGACCTGGTGATAGCATCGGTGCACAGCAATCTGAAAATGACGGAAGAAAAGGCCATGCAAAGACTGCTCGCAGCCATTGCCCACCCTGCCACCACTATTCTGGGACATCCTACCGGGCGACTGCTACTGTCTAGAAATGGCTACCCTGTAGACCACAAAACCCTGATAGATGCCTGTGCGCATTATGGGGTAGCTATTGAAATCAATGCACATCCGCGGCGTCTGGACCTAGACTGGACTTGGATAGAGTATGCCTTGTCGCAAAATGTACTGCTCTCTGTGAACCCTGATGCGCATAGCATTGAGGGAATGGATTTGGTGAGATATGGCGTGTACGCCGCACAAAAAGGCGGCCTCAGCAAAGACAAAAATCTGAGTTCGTGGTCTTTGCAGGCACTGGAGGTCTATTTGGCTGGGCGAAAGAGGGTATAAATTTTGTTATTGAAGACTCGCGGAACAGGAAAGATAATATTTTTGGACTAGCAATTATTGCCTCTGATATGCAGGCGCTGAGCCAGGCTAATGCTAAAAACAAGTAGCTTAGCTGTCTGAGGCGATAGGCACACACTATACCCAAGAAATAGCTTCCCCCCTCGGTGGAAAGGAACAGGCAAAGCAATGCCTTTCAGTTCGGGGCCAAAGAAATATGGATAGCGAGTCTATCTGGAACGGAAATGTCTATTGCTTCACCATCTGATAATTACCCAGCCAAGCATGATTTTTGACAACAGAATTTTTTTTTGCATAAAAGCGTCAATGGGCAGTATTTCCCTATTTCGCATTATGGGTAGCCCATACCGAATCAAGGAAAATAAAATGCCATAAAGCATCGTTGACTGCTGTTTAGACTAAGATTTGCCTTTGCTCAGTATGCTTGTAATAAAATAAATCAGGCTCAGTATCAGAAATAGTA
>DATGQB010000211.1:0-13481 GCA_035304405.1 Edaphocola sp. | reverse complement strand
CACTTTAACAATTCTTACAGATAATATTTAGGAAATACTAACTTTTGTAGGGCAATCTATTAAAGTGAAGAAGGAGCTAGAACCTTGCAAACAATTATTCGAAAATCGGCAATGGCAGCAATGAAATGGATAAAGGACAATAACTCATGGTCATCGGGCAAAGGACAATTTGAAGTATTGAAAAAATATTGCGCTAAGACAAAGTTTGCGCACTTAGTTCGTCTAGGCGGCCACTCTTCATTGCTGAGGAATTTGCCTTAGATGAGCAGTCGTGAGGCACACCAATTTAAAGCAAATAAAAATGCGTCATTCAGCAGCAAGCTGTATCTAGTGTAAAATAGCTTCTAACACCGGGAGCGAACGCAAGGGCTTGAAATTTTTATCATGCCATTGAAAAAAGTGCAGATAACCATCCAGCACAGCTTTACGCTCGGCAGCCGTGGTATCTACAGCGGCGATGGCCGCAATATCCTCAGCGACGATAAGCTGGTAAAACTTATGGGAGATGTCTTTGTCGAAAATGGGCATGGCCTGCGCCTGCGTGGGCATAAAACACCCCTCGTAGGTGTTGAGATAACAGTTTTGCGCTGAATAGTTCTCCCTGATGGCATACCCCACCCTTCTGGCCAGCTCCTTAATGAAATAAATAGGCAGATTGCGCAGGCTGGCCACTGGCGCATGATCCACTACCTGAAGAAAGTGTAAAGAAAAATCGAAGAGCTCTTCTTGTGCATCATCGGTGTGCACTATACTGCCCAAAGCATCTACTACGAAGAGTAACAAAGTATTCTTTACCACATTTTCGCCTATCTCCTGAAAGCAATGACCTAATCTGTATTCCTTCAGATATTGCAGATTTCGATGCTCATTATGATATACCTGCAGGTCGAGTATATTGCCCGGCCTGAAAATATTGGCTTTTTGATGCTTCTTTTTCTCGGTTCTTACCCCTTTTACCAAAAAGGACTGCAAGCCAAGGCTGTCTGTAAAAATACTACAGACAATACTGGTCTCGCCATACTTCACTACTTTAAGCACTATGCCCTTCGCTGCAACAATCATATACTTATTCGTGGATGATAAACTTACCCGTGGTTTTTTCCATGCCGTCGGCACTTACTGCAAAAACCAAATACACGCCACTTTGTACTTTCTGACCTTTATAGTCTTTTCCATTCCAGGAGAACTGACCACCATTGGAGCGCCCCTGATATACGAGCTGTCCGCTGATATCGGTTATCTTCACCTCCGCATCTCTGGTAAAGCCCTTGATAGAAATTAAACCATTATAACCCGAAGGCACAGGATTAGGAAAGGTAATCAATCGCTCATCCATATTGCGCTCAGCTTCGGCAGCAGTTCCACCGTATGCGCAAAGTCCTTTGTCGGTAGCTATAAAGAGCACTCCGGTCACGGGGTCTATCTGCAGCTCCTTAATCTGATTGGAAAGCAAAGGGCTATTAGTCTCCGTAAAATACTCCAACATCTCTTCCATATCATCAGATAATAGGAAAAGGCCTACATTGGTGCCTACCCATTTACGATTGCCCCCGTCAACAGCTAATGCCTTGACCGCAATACCTTCGAAAAGATGGGAATTAAAATTGAAACCCTTGGCTACCAATACCTTGTGGCTTGCTGCACACATGGGCGCTTTCTGGATATCTACACCACAGGAAAAAGAGACCAAACCATCCTCGGTGCCTACCCACATCACCCCATTTAAATCTTTGACGATTACATTGACGGCATTTGAGGGTAGCTTGGTAGCATCGGAGGCCCTGATATTTATATATCTATCGTCGTTAGGATTATCGAGGGTTCCATTATCGTTATAGACTACCAGCCCTCCATCCATAGACAAACCTGCGGCCATCCATTTCTGTCCTAAATCATCAATGGCTATGCTGGCCAAGTGGTCTATTCCCGGAATGGCATAATGATACCAGTCCCCTTCTTTGGTCTTTACATGTAAAGCGTGTTGGGCATAACTTTGGGTAAGCCATAAATTGCGTTTATCATCCAAAGCCAGGCTAGACACACGATAGGCTGCAAAAGGACCATCAACATCGGGATCCAGATAGCCCTCCTTGTATATAGTGATACGCTCCTGAGCATCTAAATGTACCAGGCCGCTGTTATAATAAGCTACATATACATCATTACCCAGTTCATCTTTTAAAATATCTACTGCATCGGTAAGTGTAAATTGCTTGTCAGGGTCGAGCATGCTGAGAATGTCCCATTTCCAGTTTCGCCATTCCCATACATACCTCGAAAAAGCATCCTGACTTAGGCTCACCCGCCAGGAGTTATAGCTTTTGCCTCCATGAGCCAGCCATAATTCCCCATTTTTCGCCCAAATGGCTTCCACTTCCCGGGAATAAGGGCCTCCGCCGCTAACGGCGGTCCAGGATTCACCTGGCTGACTGCTACTTCTACGCGTAAGTCCGTTGTAACCATCTGCCGACCAGTAATTGCCATCGCCGGGCTCATATATTTTATAGCTAAAAAAATCGCCAATTGAATCCAGCACATTTCCCTCCACATCTATCTTAAGCGCATATGGCCTAGAGCTGCTCGTATCAGTAGTCGTAATCCATAAGGCATTGTCTTTTGAGGGAACAGCACTTAAGGCTCCCTGTTGCAACTCGTGAATAGCATTCACAGAGGTACCCGACACATGATATACCGTATGTGCGCTCACCGCCAATATCTGCCCATTCACTACGGCTACCTTTTCAAATGGGAGCCCGCTGAGCTTTGTCCAGGTATTATAATTGCTAATTTGAGGATTATCAAATGCAGTAGTAAATAGTCCCACAGAAGTAGCAGCAATGACTGATTGCCCATGGCCCGTCACCGCTTTTACTTGTCCTTGTACAGAACCATCGAAAAATGGCACGGTCTCATCAATCTGTTTTTTCTCCAGATTGGCCACAATCATACCCAGATTGGCACTTAAGTAAAGTTTGCCTTCATGAGCAAAGGCACCATTCAAGCTTTTATCGCCACTTACCGTTGATACCTTTACATCGGGAATATTTTCAAAACTTCCATTGGAAAACAAATCAATATTACCATTGGCGTAAATCAGGACCACCTTCTCAGTCTTATCATCAAAAGTGACAAAAGCCATATCCACATCGCTCATGCCATTGGCTTTACTGTAATTCTCCGTGGCATTTTCCACCACATCGTAAACAAAAAATGAAGAACGGGAAACACAGTAAAAATGCCGATTATCATCTGTATCGAAGTCTATCACAGTGCGGTAAGGAAGATAAGACATCCACTTGCCCACAGCCGGACGGGGGATACCCGCCGAGGCAGTATGGCCAAGCAACAGCGCAAAGGAAGCGCTTATTATGACAGAACGACCGAGAAAGTTTTTATTCATCAAAATCAAGTATACTATTTATGCCTGCTACAAAAATAAGGTATATTTTTCCTTCACCCTATTCTGTAAACGTAGCATTAAGCCTTAAAAGTACATCCGGCAGTAATATTCTAAATAGCGAAACCCTAAAAAGGGAACGAACCTGATGCGCTTTTTTTGCAGAATATAGGCAAAGCATGTAATTTCACTACCGCATACCAATCCATACAGCAAATGAATAATGAAATTCTCGCAGAACATATTCGCATGAAAGTAGACATAAGTGATGAAGAGATGCAAAAAGTTATCACTTTTTTCACTGCCAAGAGTTTACAGAAGAAAGATATCCTTTACCGTGAAGGCAGCTATGTGGATTCTATGGCATTTGTATGCTCGGGCTGCCTGCGGGCTTACTCAGTGGATGAAAACGGCTTTGAGCATATAGTGCAGTTTGCGCCGGAAGGCTGGTGGATAACAGATATGCTGGCGCTCCTGCAACAGCAAAAAAGCACCCTTCAGGTAGAAGCGATTGCGGACAGCGAAGTGCTGCTGCTGAAACGAAGTGAGCAGGAAAAAATGTTTGAAGCAGTGCCCAAGATGGAGCGCTATTTTAGAATACTTACAGAGAATGCGCTTTGCGCCACCCGCCAAAGGGTAATAGATAGCATGAGCCTCTCAGCCAAAGAACGCTATCTCAACTTCTGCAGCACTTATCCTGACTCGCTGCTGAATGCTATACCTCAAAAGTATGTTGCTGCCTATATCGGCGTCACCCCGGAATTTCTGAGCAAAATGCGCAGTCAGCTTTACCGCGAATGAGATTAATTAACCTACATTATTTTTCTTTACTGCTCTGCGGCGGAACTTTACATCATATTTAGGTTCAATTGGGCAGGAACATTAATCTCAAAACTCCCTCAGTCGAGTCTAGACTTCCATTACTTAAACATTGAAATTATGAGCAAATACATTTTTCACCCCGCAAATGAGCGCGGAAGCAGTAATTATGAATGGTTGCAGAGCCGCCACAGCTTTAGCTTCGGTTCCTATTTCAATCCAAAGCAAGTGCATTTCGGCGCATTGCGCGTACTCAACGATGATATCGTTGCGCCCGGAATGGGTTTTGATATGCACCCTCACGACAATATGGAAATTATCTCCATACCGCTAAGTGGCAGCCTGGCGCATCGCGATAGTATGGGCAATAGCGGCATCATCAAAAGCGGAGACATTCAAGTGATGAGCGCCGGCACCGGGGTACGCCATAGTGAATACAATGCCAGCAAAGATGAAGAAGTGCGTTTTCTGCAAATCTGGCTTTTTCCCAATAAACGAAATGTGGCACCACGATATGACCAGCTGAGCCTGGATGCAGCCGGAAGAAAGAATACCTTTCAACAAATACTCTCACCACACGCAGATGACGAAGGGGTGTGGATACACCAAAATGCATGGTTTCATCTCAGCGACCTGGACAAAGGCACGGAGCTTAGCTATCCACTCAAGGATGCTAGTAATGGGCTGTATATTTTTAACCTCAAAGGCAAAGTAAATATAGAAAGTGAAACGCTACAGGACAGGGACGCCATCGGGATTTGGGAGATTGACAATGCATCGGTGAGCGTAAAGGCGATTGAAAATGCTTCACTCCTACTCATGGAAGTGCCTATGGCCTAAGTCTTAAACCCAGATTACGCATTAGGAATTTAAAAGAAAATTATTATGGCAAATAATCCACAAAATAGTGAAAAAAGCATAATAAATTATGATTTTTGAGCTATTGAAGTGGATTAGAAGCAAGAATAATTTTATATAAAGAGTCTAATGCGTAATCTGGGTTGAAATTGATTTGCCATACACCATGGTGCCACTGCTTCGCATGGAGTAGCCAGCTGTGCCGGCAGTCGGTTAAACTCAATGCCAAAAATCATGAGGAGCGCGGGGCGCGCTTGAGTAGAAAAAGCCCAATGCTACACTGCAGACAATTTTTGGACTGACAATAATTATTATACAGATGAATTAGGGACTGCGTATCGGCAGCATCACGGGCATATATTCCCGCCTCGTTCCAGACCTTAATAATCTGATTGCGCTCGGGCTTACAGTGTTGCAATAGTGTAATAGCACGCTCTTGCATACCCACTGCATTGCCATAATGTGTGGCATAAAAGTAGCTGAGCGGGGCTATAAGATTAATCCAAATCAGTTGGCGCAGCGTGCTGCCCGTATTTTTGATACTGGCTGTGCTTTCCTGCTGGAAAATATAGTGTTGCTCCCAATATTCGCTGGTACCTAAATTAAAAAACTCGCTGAGCTGCTCGGGTTCTGTAAGCTTGATGAGCTTTGAAAACAGATGCTCATGCTTATGTATTATCATTGCGAGCTGAGCAATGCGTATGGTAGGAAATGCAGCCGGTCGCATGCGCATAAACTTCCATTGATGCCCCTGCATAGGCTTAAGATTATACTTTTGCTTAAAGAATGCATAATGCACCTTGAGTTCGGTTTCATAAGGCTGTTGAGGTTTTGCGGGTAAGAGTCCGGCTTGTCCGAGTAGTATGCTCTCGATATGAGCAAGATTGTTTTTGTGCCGGGCCAGGATACTTAGAGGGGTGCAGGAAGCCAATTCAAACATAGCATCAGCGTTGACCTTTGTCCCCATTACCCTTGCCAGCAGTAAGTAGAAAAGCTGAGCAAAATCACCATGGTGACTTTGCAGCAGAGCCCGCCATTGTGCAAATTTGACCTCCCATTTCTCCAGCAACATACGGTCCTGCCAGTGGGTCCAAATAAGCTCAGGCACCCGATTGAGACTGTCGGCACAGGCAATCAAAGGCCTTGCATCCATCAGGGCAGCATAGCGTTCTATCACGGAAGGATGGAGATAGGACTGTAATTCCAGAAGGGGTATTGAAGATTCTGCCTCCCGCATATCGTCCTGATAAACGACATGCAAAACTACATTTTGGAAACTGCTATCATCATCATGACCATGACGATACCAGTCGGACGACTTAATATGCAATTCCACATTACCGGCCCAGATTGTATTGCCTATCTGAATTTTAGCATTCAGGAAGTCCGGCCCGGAATTGGTATTGCGGGTGCCACGCTGTAAAATATTTACTTTGCTGCCATCTTTTAGATAGAGCTCATGCGACTGAAACAGAGCATGCTCCCAGATAAACTGAAAAAGATGTTCATTAATCATAGGTAAAGGTGGATTAGATTCTGTGCATAATATTACAAAAAATCCATCAATTACCACAAAACAAATCCAGCCCGAGTTTTACCCAGGCTGGAGTATTATGAATAAGATAAAAACTTAAAGAGGATTATGCGATAGCAGCCACTCTTTTAGCCAATTTAGACTTTAAGTTGTTAGCTTTGTTTTTGTGAATAACTTTACGCTTAGCTAATTTGTCAATCATAGAGAATACTTTAGGAAGCTTCTCGTTAGCTTCAGCTTGTTCACTTGTAGCTAATAGCGCGCGGATAGCGTTACGAGTAGTTTTACCGTAGTATCTATTTTGCATACGACGCTTTGCAGCTTGTCTTACGTCTTTCTTGGTTGCTTTATGATTTGCCATTATAAAATAATATTATAAATTTTGGATTGCAAAGGTACTGAAAAGTTTTCTTTTATACAAAACAAAGTCCAAAATTATTTTTTTAAAGCCCCCTTTTAGGCTTTCTATTTTGGAAAAATTGCAGCGATAACGCAAATTTAAGCAAATGAGCTATATGGAAGTGAAAAAGAATTGCGTCTAAGAGTACAGAGCTGTATTTTTGATAACCCCTTAAAGAAACAAGTATGCGTAAGCTAAGCATCATAGTTGGAATAAGTATTTTAACAGTGCTTGCCATTGGGCTTTTTGCACAAGAAAAAAACAGGAGTAATATGAATTTTGAAAATTCATGGAAGCGCGTAGACTCGCTCATAGCTCAAGAAATGCCGGAATCGGCGGCAAAAATTGTACAGGAAATTCTCAGCTATGCCCAAAAGGAAAAAAACAGACAGGAAATAATCAAAGCAAAAGTCTGGCTGCTGGCACTGAAGGAGAGCCGCAAAGACGAGTCGGATACCACTATCATCCAAAGAATTGAAAAGGAGCTGGCAAGCACTAAAGACCCCATAGAACAAGCCATATGGCACAACCGTTTGGCCGCTGCCCTATTGCGCTATTTTGAGGAGCACCGCTACGAGATGTACAATAGAACACCTCTGGCAGCCTCTGAAGAGGCAGATATGGATAGCTGGGATGCCTCACGCTTTCACCAGGAAATCCAAAAGCATTATCTAGCTTCGATTGCCAACAGAAATATATTGGAAAATGCAAGTATTGATGCCTATAAAAGTATCATAGAGCCTGGCAAAAACAGTAATCATCTGCGCCCCTCCTTATATGATATTCTGGTTTTTGATGCCTTGTCATATTTTGAGAATGATGAAAGAAATGTGGTGCAACCAGCATATGCGTTTACTTTAAATGATGCTAACTTGTTTACTGAAGCAAAACAGTTTACGCAAATGAATATTGCTACCGAGGATAGCAGCTCATTGCATTGGCAGGCACTAAGACTGTATCAGTATATTTTGCAAAAATATATCGACAACAATCAAATAGACGCACTAGTCGATGCCGATATGCACCGACTGGCGTTTGTACATACATATGCCACCTTAAGCAATAAGAAAGCCTTATATACGCAAGCCTTGATGCGACTGGTACAAAAATATCCCAATTCTCCCGAAGCTGCTACGGCTTGGTACAAGGCCCTTGCCAATAAAAGAGACCTGATTGCCAATGAAGAAACAGACCTTTTATCTGAAGGTACCATGCTAGATAATGGCGCGCTAGATTGGCGGTCCGTCGTCGCAGAATTAAAAGCGCTAATGAGAAAATATCCCAAGACTACCGGTGCGCAACATGCAGCCGCGCTTTTGGCCGATATAGAAAGACCTTCAATAGGCCTGGAACTAGAAGAAGCATATTTACCTAACGAAAATATCAAAGCCTTAATCAGATATGCTAATATCGACAAAGTAAAGCTCAATCTCTACCGCAGCACCGTACAAACGTCACATATGCCGCTAAGGGAGCAACAATTGATAAAAACTTGGGAGCAAGCACTGCCCAATAGCCAAGACTATCGGGCACATTCGGTAGAAGTAAAAGTAGAACCTTTACCAATAGGAACCTATATCCTTGAAATTGCGAATAAGGAAAAGAGTTTATCTACCTCTGTCCTGCTTCAGGTGTCTAACCTTACAGTTTTGAGCAGTCTGGACTACACAGCAGACGCGCATCAGAATATAGCGCTCCATAGAGCAGATGGCAGTATTGTTCGCTCGCCGAAACTAGCACTTTTGGTAAAAAACAAAGAACGCCCAGACTCTTTGCCGGCAAAGATGGCCCAAATGTTACATGGAGATGTAAACGGCCAGCTTCCCACTTTGCCAGAAAAGCTCAACCTGCCAATATACCAAATCATACCGGTTATTATTTCGGGACAGGACAGCTTCATCCTGGAGCAACATCATTCTTACACTTTTAAGAAGTTTGACAGAGAAACTAAGGAAGTCAAAGAGCGCAATACCGTATTCATCTTTACAGACCGCAGCATTTACCGACCCGGCCAAACGGTTTATTTTAAAGCCATAATGCTAAAGGGTCAAGCCAATACGCCACATAGCGTTGCATCAAAGCAAAAGCTCAAAGTGAGTGTTAAAGACGGCAACTACCAAACGGTCAAAGAATTTGAACTGCTCACCAATGAATTTGGATCTGTAGCCGGCAGCTTCGAGACACCGACCAGTGGCTTCGGAGGAAATATGACTATCACTACAGAATATGGTAACACTCATATCTCTGTAGAGGAATACAAGCGACCCAAATTCCAAGTACTGCTAGACACCCTAAAAACTCAATTTGAACTAGGTGATAATATAACTGTAAGCGGTAAAGCACAGGCCTACGCAGGCAATGTACTCGATGCCGCCAAAGTACAATATCGGGTGTATAGAACGGCTCGATTCCCCTACCCATGGTTGTTGCGCATCATCAACCCACATGCACAACGTATGGAAATTGCAC
This sequence comes from Edaphocola sp., assembly GCA_035304405.1. Taxonomy (GTDB): domain Bacteria; phylum Bacteroidota; class Bacteroidia; order Chitinophagales; family Chitinophagaceae; genus Edaphocola. Next base: position 4,004 of record DATGQB010000211.1, on the reverse strand, counting down.
AGGGAAGCACCCAAACCAATGCCGATGGCAGCTTCTCATTCGACTTCAAGGCTTTAGCCGACGAAAGTATTGATGCCAGCAAACTACCTGTGTTCAACTTTACCATCACTGTAGATATTACGGATATAAACGGAGAAACACAAAGTAGTACCAAAAATATAGCCATAGGATATAGGAGTCTGGATGTGCAAATCATCGCTCCGGAACAAACTACCGTGGCCGGAATAAACAAAATCAGCATCCAGACCAAAAACCTAAGTGGTATCTTTCAGCCGGCAGCGGTCTCGCTACGCATTGTAGCGCTGGAAAATCCTGACAAATTATACAGAAAACGCTTATGGAGCCAGCCCACCGATTTCTTGTATAGCAAAGAGGAATTTCAAAATACCTTCCCTCATGATGAGTACAAAGATGAATGGACTTTAGAAAATAGAAGGCCTATCGCTGTTGTATGGACGCATCAGTACCAAACACAAGCCGACAGTGACATCTCCATTCCTGACTCCATCTGGATGCAAAGTGGCTATTATCTGATAGAAGCTCAGAGTCTGGACCATAAAAACCGTGAGGTAATACAGAAGCAATACGTTTATGTATATGTGCCACAGTATGGCCCCACTCCGGATATGCCTTTGTTTGTAGGAGCTGACAAAACCCACTACCAGCCAGGCGACAGTATGTGGCTGCAACTCCGTTCCATTCCTGCGCATCCGCAAATATGGAAAAGTAAATTAATAGATGTGCCACTCAAAGCCAATCAACTGTATCAGTTGGGCCTCAGAGAACAGCACCGTGGTGGTCTTTTTGTAAAAATGGCGGCCATCCATAACAACAGAAGTTATGAAAACAGCCAAAACTTTGCCATTCCATGGTCCAATAAAGAGCTAAATATCACCTGGGGCAGCCACAGAAGCAAGCTGGAACCCGGCGCGGAGGAAGAATGGACCCTCACCATCAAAGGGCATAAAAAGGAACTGCTCGCTGCAGAACTATTGGCCGGAATGTACGATGCATCATTAGATGCCCTAAAACCACACACATGGACCTGGAATATGCTAGTGCCCAAAACAGAGCAGGCTCCCCACATTAGTTTCATGGGCTTGCGTAGTAAAAGCAATGAGGACCAAGGAACATACATGCCTTCAGACAACAAATGGGAAAGAACTTATCCATACCTCAATTTACCTATAAGGTTATACGAATCTATTAATTATAACACCAGAGTGTATGCACTTGAGTCCGCTAGTCCTGCCCCGATGGCGGCAGATAAGGCAAATATGCGATTCAAAGCTCCAACGCTGGCTGCAGATGCAGAGATGGCTTCAGAAGCTGGCCAGGAACAGCAAGAAATAGATAAAGCTACTAGCCGTCCGGCCAATCAAAACCAGCCTTGGAGAACCGATTTTAAGGAAACTGCTTTCTTCATTCCGGACATGCAAACTGATAAGGATGGTAATATCAAACTAAAATTCAAAATGCCCGAATCTCTTACAGAATGGCGTTTCATGGCTTTTGCACATACTACAGACTGGAAAACAGGTTATCTGGAAGGGCGCATCCTCAGCCAGAAAAAACTCATGGTAACGCCCAACTTGCCCAGATTCTTCAGACAAGGTGATTCCATTACCATTCTTACCAAGATTAGCAATCTCAGTGATACGACACTGCAAGGCAAGCTGCACCTGGAACTGCTCGACCCCGCAACGATGCAGGCTGTTCACCTACCGTTCGGTATCAAAGACTTACAAAAGCCATTTACAGTAGCTGCGGGTCAGAACACTGCTGTGGCCTTTGCTCTTTCTGTGCCTTTATCCCGATTCGAGCCTGTACTCATCCGCCTCAGTGCGCTTACAGAGCAATATTCTGATGGTGAGGAGCATCTGATTCCGGTGCTCAGCAACCGAAGCTTGGTTACAGAAACGCTGCCGCTTTGGATTTCAGGCAGTACTACGCAGGAATTCACCTTGGAAAATCTCTTACATGCTTCCGGCAGCAAAAGCCTATTGCACAAAGGTATCACTGTAGAGTTTACGAGCAATCCGGCATGGTATGCCATTCAGGCATTGCCCTACCTTATCGACTTTCCGCATGAATGTGCCGAGCAAACCTTCAACCGCTTTTATGCCACAGCCCTGGCTGCACATATTACCGCTCAGCATCCCAAGATTGCAGCCGTTTTCAAGCAATGGCAAAAAGAGGATAGCAAAAGTCTGCAGTCCAAATTGCAAAGCAATCAGGAATTAAAATCGGCACTGCTTGAAGAGACACCTTGGGTTCTGGAGGCCCAAAGTGAGACGGAGCAGATGCAGGCCATTGCCTACCTATTTGACGCTTACAAATTGAGCGATCAATTCACCGATATTATGAACAAATTGCAACAGATGCAAAACCCCGATGGCTCCTTCCCATGGTTTGCCGGCATGAGAGGCAATGTATATATCACCCAGTATATCATTACCGGCATGGCCAAACTTCAGGCACTTGATGTAGCCTATGCAAAAAGCGGATGGGTAAGAGACATCATGCAAAAGGGCTTAAACTATCTGGACCGGGAAATGCTCAGAATGTATAAGCAAATAAAACCAGAACATTTGCAGCAAAACAATCTTAATAGTCAAGGCATTTACTACCTCTATATGCATAGCATGGCCAATAGAAAGCAAAAAATAAGCGCCGAGCTGAGCAAGGTTATAGACTACTATATGCAGCAGGAGCAGCAATTCTGGACCCAGCGTAGTCCTATGCTGCAAGGTATGATAGCTCTTACGCAGCATAGAGCAGGCAATAAATCTACTGCGCTCCAAATCATGAGCTCCCTCACAGAGCGAGCTGTGCATCATAAAGAAATGGGCACCTATTGGCCCTTACACAATCGCTTTAGTTGGACCGAATACCCAATTGAAACACAGTCACTGCTGATTACTGCTTACAACGAAATCCTCGACGAGCAAGAAATGGTCAGCAAGATGAAAGTGTGGCTACTTAAACAAAAACAAACCCAAAGCTGGCCCAGCACCACAGCCACTGCAGATGCTATATATGCCCTGTTATCCACTGGGGCAGATTGGCTGCAGGCACAACCATCCGTTCAGATACAGCTAGGCAGTAGGACTATTTCCAGCCAGCAGCAGCTTCAACAAGCCGGTACAGGTTATTTCAAGACCAGCATACCCGGCAAAGAAGTGAGCCCCGATATGGCACGCGTGCGGGTGCAGATGCAAAACAGCGATGTGCCTACCGCCTGGGGTTCTGTGTATTGGCAGTATTTCGAAGATATAGACAAGATACCTTCTGCCCGCAACGAAGGCTTCAGCATCGAAAAGCAAATCTATTTGGTAACCAATACCGACCGAGGACCCGTACTGCAAGCCCTCAATGCCGGCAGCAGCCTGCATGTGGGCGACAAAGTCAAGGTGCGCCTAGTCATCCGTGCCGACAGAGCTATGGATTATGTACATGTCAAAGACATGAGGGCATCCGGCCTGGAGCCTACCAATGTACTGAGTGGTTATAGATGGGCTTCAGGAGCAGGGTATTATGAGTCCACCAAAGACCTGGCTTCCCATTTCTTCTTCGATCATTTGCCCAAAGGCACCCTGGTACTCGAGTACGAATTAGTAGCCAACCAGTCCGGAAAGTTTGCTACAGGCCTTGCCAGCATACAATGCATGTATGCGCCCGAATTCAGTGCGCACAGCGCCGGCAGCAGCATTCAGATACAACAATAACACCAAACAAAAAGGTTGTTCCTCTGGGGAGCAACCTTTTTTATTTTCAGTAAAGGAACTTACAAAATATTTCATTAGGGCGTGTCCCGCCGCCAGTAGTCTCAATTGTTTGGAGCAAGCCAAGCGACCAGGGCCTTTGCCTTTGCCCGATGTCCTACCCCTTGCCGCGGCGGGCCGGGCTAACCGCTACTACTCCTCGCTCGTACCTCGCTGCGGGGTATCCGCTACTATCCCTCACGCCATTTGAGGAGGAGGAGATGAATTATGGAGTTAAAC
>DATGQB010000210.1:0-2605 GCA_035304405.1 Edaphocola sp. | reverse complement strand
TTGTTTTTTTATAAATCCCAAGATTTCACGCCTCATATATACGTCCACAAACTTAAAAAGCGTGTCCAATCGCTGCTTGTTCCTTACCTTGTTTGGAATGGTATGACATTTGGCTTCGGGCTACTTCTCTCCTTGAATCAGGGGCACTTACATCATTTTTGGAGCCAGATAAATGAACATGGCGGCTTCATCAGCATCTTTTGGGACTATAGCGTGATACAAAATCAAAGCACTCAACAAAATTATTACGGCCCAATACTGATGCCCTTATGGTTTATACGAGATTTGATGCTAACGGTACTGTTATCACCGCTTATCTATATTCTGATCAAGAAGGCTAAGCGACCTGCCCTACTCATACTTGGAGCGCTCTATTATTTCGAGCCTAATTTAGACACTGGATTTTATAATTTAAACCAATTGACCACGGCAGTGTTTTTCTTTACCTGGGGCGCAACTTACAGCATAAGTGGCCAAAATATGATAGTGTAATTCCGTCGGGCCCAAGAGCTAGTAATATTACCTTGCTTCATCAGCTTGGGCTTTTGTTTTTACTTCTATCCCACTCATATATTTAATTACATTTCCCCAATTTATGCCATAATGGGCATTGTCACTATCATCTCGTTTACTTCAATGCTAATCCAGCAAGACCGACTAAAGGAAAATGCACTGTTATCGCAAGCTAGCTTCTTTATGTATTTGGCGCATGTTCCAATAATCATTGCACTCACGCGATTTGTCACCCCGGAGATAATCCCACTTGAAGCCTATTCATTTTTGCTGTCAAAATACGTTATTACACTTGTGGCAACGGTGCTTATTTGTATCGCCTGCTATCACTTAATGCGTAAGATAAGCCCTGGGCTCACAACGATGATTACGGGCGGAAGATAATTTGATTAAGAAACCTTTAGAAAATAATGCACTATATTTGATACACTTCAACAATATATAAGGACAATTGGCTCAGACTCTTCACCACTACGAAAAAACATTATTCCGTATTAAAACCGTGATTTATGAAACTAAAATCCAACGAACCATTTTGGCTGGTAAAAAATGGCATCAAACACTCTTACCCCTCTCTAAGGGCAGACATCAGCACCGATTTGCTGATTGTAGGTGCCGGCATTACTGGTAGTCTGATAGCACATCGCTGCATCGCAATGGGCTACAAAACTGTACTTATAGACCGGCGCGAAGTGGCCAACGGGAGCACCTCTGCGACTACCTCCATGTTGCAATATGAAATAGACATTCCCCTCTACCAACTAATGGAGCTAATTGGCGAAAAAGGAGCTATTGACTCTTATAAGGCCTGCTTCGATTCTATCAACCAGGTGGAGACTTTGGTACATAAAATAAAATCCAACTGCGGCTTTAAAAAGAAAGACTCAGTTTACTTTGCCGCATTTAAAAAAGATGTTCCCTGGCTGCAACAGGAGTTAGAAGCGCGCCAAAAGGCTGGCTTCCGGGTGGCATGGCTCAACGCCGATGAGATATTACAACGTTATGGCCTGCACAACACCTTTGGGGGCATCCATTCGGCTCAGGGCGCAAGTATTGATGCTTTCGCCCTGGCACACGATTTACTCGCATACAACCATAGTAGAGGTCTGGACATTTATGACAAAACAAACATTGCGGAGGTCAAGCATACACGCAGAGGGGGTATCGTCACGACAGACCGAGGCTACACTATACGGGCCAGAAACATCATTTACTGCAACGGCTTCGAAAGTACCGAGATGATTAAAGAGCGCTTTGTGAATCTGCATTCTACCTATGCAGTCGTAGGAGAATCTGGCGATTATAACTTCTCCCGCATCGAAAATACACTCTTCTGGAACACCGCACAGCCCTATATTTACATGCGTACTACCGATGACAACAGGCTGCTAATCGGTGGTGAAGATGAGGAGTTTGTCAACGCGAAAAGAAGAGATGCCCTACTCGGCCGAAAGACTCAGCGACTGGAAGCGAAACTCAGAAAATTGCTACCCGACTATGATTTTCGTACCGATTTTGCTTGGGCCGGCACTTTTGGCACTACTAAAGACGGGCTTCCCTATATTGGTACCCATCCCGATTTTCCGAAAGCATATTTTGTCTTGGGTTTTGGAGGCAATGGCATCACTTTTTCCGTGATTGGAATGGATATGCTTGAAGCATTTCTAGAAGGACGTAAGCATCCTTTAAGTCCTTATTTCCGCTTCGGTCGTTAGCGGAGTCAAAATGCGTCACATTCACTATATTGCACTCAAAAGTCTTAGAGTAAACATAACTGGATGAGAATAGAGCTAGACAATAAATTAGTATTACAACAAATACAGCTTTCAGATGCCCCTGAGCTCTTTGCCCTGATTGACCAGCAGCGGCAGTACTTGGGGCAATAGCTGCCTTTTATAGCAGGGCTATGCACCATGGCCGACATTAGAAATCATATTCAATCGGTAGTAAGTGCAGCACTGGAGCAAGCCGAACTGATATTTTGTATCAGATATGCCAATGAGGTGGAAGGGCCCAACGGATTTAAGGATAGCGACTGGCAGAACAAGAGGACCGAGATAGGCTATTGGCTTTCTGAACGCCACCAGAAAAA
>DATGQB010000209.1:0-2666 GCA_035304405.1 Edaphocola sp. | reverse complement strand
GGCAAACTAATTAATATCGATTTTCTTAAAGCATCCATCCCCTTCGAAAACAACTTCAGTGTTATAGGTAACTTCCCGTATAATATCTCCAGCCAAATTTTGTTCATTATTCTTGATTGGCAAGCGCAAGTCACGGAAGTTATTGGTATGTTTCAAAAGGAGGTAGCACAGCGGGTAGCCGCCAAAGAAGGTAGTAAAACATACGGAATTTTAAGTGTCCTAATTCAGTGCTTCTTTAAAGTAGAATACCTTTTTGATGTGCACGAAAACTGTTTTACCCCACCCCCAAAGGTAAAGTCTGGCGTGATACGCCTCAGCAATCTGCACAACCCCTACGATATTGACGATTTCGCAAAATTTAGCAGCATGGTTAAGGCTGCCTTTGGACAGAGGCGCAAAACCCTGCGCAATGCGCTTAAAGCCAGAATAAAACAAGAGGATATTACTAATAGCATCTTTGATAAACGAGCAGAACAACTGTCCGTGTCCGACTTCGTAAAACTCTATAACGACTTTTTTAAACAATGAAGCATGTACTAGTGGTCTGTAAGGTACATCCCGTACTTACAGCATACCTTGAAGAGCAAGGGTATACCATTCACTATAAAGAAGCACTGCTGCCAGACCAACTGTATGACGAAGCAGAGCTCTACGAGGGTATCGTTACCAGCACCAAAATCATTTTTGACTCCCAGCTGCTTGATGCCTGCAAGCGCCTAAAGTGGATAGCCAGAATGGGCAGCGGTATGGAGCAAATAGATCTTGAATATGCTGCGCTCAAAGGCATCTACTGTTGTAGCAGCCCGGAGGGTAATGCCAATGCAGTAGCAGAGCAAGCACTAGGCATGTATCTGTGCCTGAAACATAATATTATTAAATCAAACAGAGAGTTATTACAAGGTGTATGGCATCGCGAGGCTAATCGAGGATATGAAATCGAAGGCCAGACAGCGGGTATCATTGGCCTTGGTAATAATGGACTCCGATTTGCCCAGAAACTTAGCGCATTGGGCATGAAAGTGATAGCCTACGACATTGAAAAAAAACATGTAGAAGACGCTGCTATTATCCAGGCAGAGCACATAGAACAGATTTATGAGCATGCCCATATGGTCAGCTTCCATGTGCCCTATAACAAGAGCACACATCACTACTTCGATTGCTCATTTCTCGAAAGCATGCAACAGCCCTTTATCCTTCTCAACCTATCACGCGGAAAAGTGGTAAACCAAGAAGCCGTGCTCCAGGGCATGTTGGATGGCAAGATTCTAGGCGCAGCACTAGACGTATGGGAGCGAGAACCCCTAAGTCAGATGCCGGCACCAATGCTACAAACCGCTCAAACACTATTGGCTATGCCCAATTTTATTGGCACCCCTCATATCGGAGGCTATACACATGAAGCCACATACAAAATGAGTTTAACATTAAAAAACAAACTCTCAGTTATTTTTAGATAATTCAGAATTATTTACTTATCTTTGTCTAACACGCACGCAATGTATCCAAGCCATTGGATACATTGTGTGTTTTATTTTATGTAATTAAATCTGTTTTGTTATGTCAACCGTAAATTATGTAACTAAAGAGAGCTTAGAGCGTATGCGCGAGGAGTTGAACGAATTGAAGACAACAGGTCGTGCCGCTGTTGCTCAAGCCATTGCAGAAGCTAGAGAAAAAGGCGATTTGAAGGAAAATGCGGAATATGACGCAGCAAAAGAAGCTCAAGGACTTCACGAAGCTAAAATTGCACAACTGGAAGCGATTATCGCTAACGCGCGCATTATTGATACCAAAGATTTAGATTTAAGCAAAGTATCTGTCTTAAGTAAAGTTAAGATTACCAACCTCAAAACAAACAAAATAATGGAGTACCACCTGGTTTCAGAGAAAGAAGCTGATTTGAAAACCGGAAAAATCTCTGTAACCTCGCCCATCGGTAAAGGCTTGCTCGGCAAGTCTGTAGGTGATGTGGCCGAAATTCAGGTACCCGCAGGTGTGCTTCAGTTCCGCATAGAAGAAATCAGCCTTTAAGTAACACAACAAATTAAAAATAGCTAGAGGGGCAGGTTTTCAAAGACTTGCCCCTCTTTATTATTAGCTGCCAGAATGGGGCTCCATGTTTATCTTTCATGGGCGTTCCCCTGCTGGGGCGGACTTTTCATTGCAAGAGGCTGCTGCGCTAGCGCAATGCAGCATAAACCTATTCAATTCTAAACATCTATGCTACCTCTGAAGGAATCGCAGCCTCTTTCCATGTCAATCTCTAACGCATGCCTGGCTTGTCGTCTCACTCCGTATGCACCAGCTGCAATCAAAATATCGCCGCACCGCCAGCGATATCACTTTGATTGTTAACGCCCATTCCGACCTGACTATCTTGCAGCATAAGAGCCGAAAAAGCAAGGAGGGTAGTCTTTCATTAATCATAATCTCTCCCACAATACATCAGAAGTGCTCTTTAGCCTAGTTTAATAAACCAATACACCCCCCTCAATCAAGTAGTGCCATTGGCAAAATTTTAGCCCAGATTACGCATTAGACTCTTTATATAAAATTATTCTTGCTTCTAATTCACTTCAATAGCTCAAAAACCATAATTTATTATGCTTTTTTCACTATTTTGTGGATTATTTGCCATAATAATTTTCTTTTAAATTCCTAAT